>NZ_JBIUBX010000007.1:0-268165 GCF_044548445.1 Streptomyces sp. NPDC052016 | reverse complement strand
CCCCCCCCCCCCCCCCCCCCCCCCCCCCCCCCCCCCCCCCCCCCCCCCCCCCCCCCCCCCCCCCCCCCCCCCCCCCCCCCCCCCCCCCCCCCCCCCGACCCACCCACCCCCCGCAGGCGCCCCCCGCCAGCCGCCGCAGGCACCGCGCACCCCGCCGGCCGCCGCAGGCACCAGGCGCACCCCACCCGCCGCCCGCAGGCCCACGCAGGACCCCGCCCACCGCCGGAGGCCCCGCACAGCCCACCCCCCTCCCCCTACGATGACCCCGACCCACCCGATCAGCCGATCACGGGAAGGCCCCCTTGACCACCACCCACCCCCTGCACGCCTTCATCGCCGGCCTCCCCAAGGCCGAACTGCACGTCCACCACGTCGGCTCCGCCTCCCCGCGGATCGTCGCGGAGCTCGCCGCCCGCCACCCCGACTCCAAGGTGCCCACGGACCCCGAGGCCCTGGTCGACTACTTCACCTTCACGGACTTCGCGCACTTCATCGAGGTGTACCTGTCCGTCGTGGACCTCATCCGCACCCCGGAGGACGTCCGACTCCTCACCTACGAGGTCGCCCGCGACCTGGCCCGCCAGCAGGTGCGGTACGCCGAACTGACGATCACCCCCTTCTCGTCCACACGGCGAGGCATCGACGAGAGCGCCTTCATGGACGCGATCGAGGACGCCCGCAAGGCCGCCGAGGCGGAGTTCGGCACGATCCTGCGCTGGTGCTTCGACATCCCCGGCGAGGCCGGCCTGGAGGCCGCGGAGGAGACGACCCGCCTCGCCACGGAGGACCGCCTGCGCCCGGAGGGCCTGGTCTCCTTCGGTCTCGGCGGCCCGGAGATCGGCGTACCGCGCCCGCAGTTCAAGCCGTACTTCGACCGGGCGATCGCCGCGGGCCTGCACTCGGTTCCGCACGCCGGAGAGACGACCGGCCCGCAGACCGTCTGGGACGCCCTCACCCACCTGCGCGCGGAACGCATCGGGCACGGCACCAGCTCCGCCCAGGACGAGAAGCTGCTCGCCCACCTCGTCGAGCACCGCATCACCCTGGAGGTGTGCCCGACCTCCAACATCGCCACGCGCGCGGTGCGCACCCTCGACGAGCACCCCATCAAGCAGTTCGCCGAGGCCGGCGTCCTGGTCACCGTCAACTCCGACGACCCGCCCATGTTCGGCACGGACCTCAACACCGAGTACGCGGTCGCGGCCCGGCTCCTCGGCCTCGACGAGCGGGGTGTGGCGGAGCTGGCGAAGAACGCGGTGGAGGCGGCGTTCCTCGACGAACCGGCCAAGGCCCGGATCAGGTCCGAGATCGACGCCTACACGGCGGGGTGGCCGGCGCGCTGACGCCACAATGACCCCATGCAGACCGTGACAGCCGTGGCCCACCGCGGCGCCCCCTACCGCTTCCGTGAGAACACCCTCGACTCGCTGCGCACCGCCCTCGATCTGGGCGCGGACGCGGTCGAGATCGACGTACGCCTCACCCGGGACGGCGTGCCGGTGCTGCTGCACGACGAGACGCTGAAGCGGCTGTGGGAGCGGGAACGGCCGTTGCTGTCCCTGTCGGCCGCCGAGGTGCGCGAACTGACCGGGGGCGGGGTGCCGACCCTGGAGGAGGCGTTGGCGGCGACCGAGGGCAGCCGCGTGATGCTCGACCTGCCGGGCACGCGGGACGTGCGGACGGCGCGCCGGGTCGTGGACGTCGTACGGGAGGCGGGGGCGGCGGACCGCGTGTACTACTGCGCGGACGCCGTCGCGATGCTGGCCGTGCGCGCCGCGGACCCGGCGGCCGAGATCGCCCTGACCCGTTCGAGTCTGGCGCCGGCGCGGCCCGCGCTGCTGGCGGCGGTGCGGCCGCGCTGGCTCAACTACCGCTTCTCCCTGGTGAACCGCGAGCTGGCCGCCCGCGTGCACCGCGACGGCTGTCTGCTCTCGGTGTGGACGCCGGACACCCGCCGCTCGATGCGCCGCCTGCTGGACATGGGCGTCGACTCGATCACCACGAACCGCATCGACGTCCTGTGCGCACTGCGCGCGGTCCGGCCCGCCGGGTGACACGACACCGCTGGAAGACGCACCACTGCACACGACACGCCAGACGCCGCACCGCCGCACACGACACGCCAGACGCCGCACCGCCGCACACGACACCGCCAGACGCCGCACCGCCGCACCGCCGCACGCGAGACCGCTGCACGCCGGGCCACTACACGCGCGACCGCTGAGGCACGGTCGCCGGGTCGTCCGGATTCTCGCGGGTGACGTACTGCCTGCGCGGTGCGGCGGCGCGCCCGGTCCCGGATCTGCCGCATGGCGATCGCGACCAGCCAGGACCGGAATCTGTCGGGGTCACGGAGCGAGCCGAGGTTGTCGACGGCGCGCAGCATGGTCTCCTGGACGACGTCGTCGACGTCGGCGTGGCCGTTCAGGGCGCGGCCGACGACGTTGTAGACGAGCGGCAGCCAGCCCGCGACCAGCTCGTCCAGCGCCTGCCGGTCATCGGCCTGCGCGGCGGCGATGGTGGACCGCCAGTGCTGCCCGTCCACGTGGTCCCCCCGGTCTCTCCCTGCCTGGTTCCTGTCCTTGCGACCCCGCACCTTCCCGGGGGGCGTGGGGTGGTGGCTGTGCCCGGGGGCACGTTCCGGAGACGGGGAGCGGGCCTCGGGGATAACACTTTTCCGTCCCCGTAAGGGACGCCCCCGACACACCCTCACCGTGCAAGGCACTTGCTCGGGGTCGCCCCAGGGTCGGGCGCCCTCCTCGCCGACGATCCGGGTGGCCGCGAACCGCCCGAGGATGATCACGACCACGTCACGACACCCCTCGGGAGTCTTCGCATGCGCGCTCGCCACCACACGGCCGCCGCCACCAGCACCGGCACCGCCACCACTGGTACCGGCACCGCAACCGCCACCACCCGCACCGGCACCAGCCCCCTCACCGCCACCCGCACCCGCTCTCTCACCACCCGCCGCACCGCCGCTGTCACCGCCGCCCTCGTCCTCGCCTTCGTCGCGGGCCCCCTCACCGCCCCCGCGTTCGCCTCACCGGCGTCGAACCCAACCGCCCCGGCCGTCCCCGCCACCCCGGCCGCCGACGCCCCCGGCGCACGCGGCCTGGACACCGAGGCCCTGAGCGCCGCGCTCGATGGTCTCCCGGACCAGGACGCGACCGCGGCCCTGGTCCGGGTGGGCGGCTCCGCCGGCAGCTGGCACGGCAGCGCGGGCGTCCACGACCTGGCGAGCGGCCGCCCGGCGGTCCCGGACGCCCGCTTCCGGGCCGGTTCGGTGACGAAGGTGGTGACGGCGGCGGCCGTCCTCAAGCTCGCCGCGCGGGGCGAGATCAACCTGAACCGGCCGGTCCAGCGGTATCTCCCGGGCCTCCTCGGCCGGGACTTCCGGCCGATCACCGTACGGCAGTTGCTGAACCACACCAGCGGCATCCCGGCCGGCGACAGCCTCGGGACGACCTTCGAGGAGCTGTACGAGCACCGCTACGACACGCTCACGCCCCAGGAGGTCGTGGCCTCGGCGGCGGCAAAGGGGCCGGAGTTCCGTCCCGGATGCAAGCAGCAGTACCTCAACATCAACTACACGGTGCTCGGCCTGCTGATCGAGAACGTGACCGGGCGGTCGTACGCCGAGGCGGCCACCGAGCTGGTGCTGGCGCCCGCCGGGGCGCGGGACACGTACTTCCCCGGCGCCGACCCGCGTATCCGCGGCCCGCACAACCACGGCTACCAGAAGGTCGAGACAGCGGACGGGACGACGGAGCTCGTCGACGTCACGGAGTGGAACCAGGCGGACCGGTTCGCGGCCGGGGACATGATCTCCACGACCGCGGACCTGGAGCGGCTGCTCACGTCGCTGTTCCGGGGACGGATCGTGCCGCAGCCGCAACTGCGCGAGATGTTCACGGTTCCGGCGCACATCGAGGGAGCCACGTACAGCGCGGGGCTCCAGCGGTTCGAGCACGAGGGGAAGGTCTACTGGCTGAAGACGGGCGGCCGGTACGGATACAACGCGGTGATCGCAGGGACCCGAAACCTGAGCCGCACCCTGGTCTACTCGGTCAACTCCACGGACGCGAAGGCGGAGGACACGAACCCGGTCGCCCAGCGGATCGCGATGGCCGCTCTCAAGTAGCCGCGAGGACCTGGGGGTTCGCAGTGGTGAGCGCCTCGAGCCGCTTGATCTTCCGCCGCACGGCGTACAGCGGGATGACCCCGAACACGCCGAACGACATGTCGATCACGCTCCACCAGAAGGGGATGCCGCGGATCGGCCCGCATATCAGCGCGAGCGGGACGATCCCGGCGCAGGCGATCATGCCGAACTCGACGACCCAGACGTTGCGGACGGGGTCGCGGTAGGGGCCGTAGAAGGCGACGGCGATGACGAGGTGGGCGAAGGCCAGCCAGTCGGTGCCGTAGAGGACGAAGGTGTATTCGGCGTCGACGGTGTCCAGCCCCTGCCGCACGCGCTCGATCCAGTCCATCAGGCCGGGCAGGTGGTCCGGCACGGACAGGGTGCGCAACAGCTCCTCGGTCCAGCGCATTTCGTGCACCAGGGGGAAGGCCGTGGCGCCGCTGAGCACCAGGCAGACGACGAAGAAGACCAGCCAGGCGCGGATGCCCTTCAAAAGGGCGGCTCTGTCGCTCATGGGGGCAGCGTAGCCCGAGTTGAACATGTTCAAAATCTTGATCGCGGGCGATCGCCGGCGAATGCCCACCCTTCCCTTTGCCTCATACCCCCTGGGGGTATAATCTAGCGCGAAGCGCATACCCCCTGGTGGTATTGAGAACCAAGGAGCCGGTGATGAACTCCCTCCAGAAGATCGGCGCGTTCGGCGCAGCCGTCGCCGCGACCTTCGGCGCCGCCTACGGCGTCGGCGCCGCGTTCGGTCCGGGCGGCCCGGTGACGAAGCCCGCCGCGCACACGGCCTCCGACAAGCACGCCTCGGAGGACCCCACCCCACCCACCGCACCACCACCGGAAGGCGTCACCCCGGCCGGCCTCCAGGTCTCCCAGGACGGCTACACCCTCGACCTGGAGACCACCGCCGTCCCGGCCGGCGAGAAGGCCACCCTCCGCTTCGTCGTCCGCGACGCCGAGGGCGAACCGGTGACGCGCTACCGGACCGAGCACGGGAAGCAGCTGCACCTGATCGTCGCCTCACGCGAGCTGACGACGTACCGCCACCTGCACCCCACCCGGGCCGCCGACGGCACATGGAGCGCCCCGGTCGACCTCCCCGCCGCGGGCGGCTACCGCGTCTTCGCGGACTTCGTCCCGGCCGGAGGGTCCGAGGGCCTGACCCTCGGCTCCGACCTGACGGTCACCGGACCGTACCGGGCGTCCCGGCCGCCCGCGCCCGCGTCCACCACCACCGTCGACGGCTACGCCGTCACCCTCGGGGGCGTCCTGAAGGCCGGCGGCGAGAGCGACCTGACCTTCACCGTGCGCCGCGGCGGCCGGCCGGTCACCGGCCTCCAGCCCTACCTCGGCGCCTACGGCCACCTGGTCGCCCTGCGCTCCGGCGACCTCGCCTACCTGCACGTCCACCCGCACGAGGAGGCCGAGGGCGAGGCCGCCTCCGGCCCCGAGGTGTCCTTCGCGGCCACCGCGCCGAGCGCGGGCACCTACCGGCTGTTCCTGGACTTCAAGGTCGACGGGACGGTCCGCACGGCGGCGTTCACCGTGCGGGCGGGTAGCGGCGCCCCGGCCACGGAGCCCTCCTCACATGCGTCCGGCACCGGCGAGGAGGCTCCCCACGGCCACTGAGCCGGCGCCTCCTCACCCCAGCGTGTCGTCCAGCGGCACGTGCCTCACCCCCGGCAGATGCCCGTCCAGCTCACCGGGCTCGAACCGGCACATCCCCACCGCGTGCCAGAACTCGCCCGTGACGTCGCCCTCGTACTTGTAGCCGCCGGACGGCGACAGCGCCGCCCAGCCGCCCGGCAGTCCGACGAGGGTGGCCCGCAGGGTGGCCGGGGCGCCGCCGGGGACGTTCCACAGCCGTACCGTGCCGTCCTCGCCGCCGCTGGCCAGCAGCGAGCCGTCGGGGCTGAACGCGACCGCGAGGACACGGCCGGTGTGGCCGGTCAGGACGCCGGTCGCGCGTCCGGTGCGCGGGTCCCACAGGCGGACCGTCCGGTCGTCGCCGGCGGTCGCCAGCAGGGGCCGCAGCGGATGCGCGGCGGCCGTCCAGAGCTTGCCGGTGTGGCCGGTCAGCCGGTGCGCGACGGCGCCGTCCCGCCAGATCACCGCCTGTCCGTCCCAGGCCGCGCTGGCCAGCCAGGAGCCGTCGGGCGCGAAGGCCACGGCGTACACCCGGTCGGTGTGCCCGTCGAGGACGGCGGTGATCCGCCGGGCGGCCAGGTCCCAGAGCCGCACCTTGCGGTCGTCGCAGCCGGTGGCCAGGACCGCCCCGTCGGGCCGGAAGGCGATGGAGCGGACCCGGCCGTAGTGCTCGGTGATGGTGGTGACGTGGGCGCCGGTGGCGCGGTACCACAGCCGTACGGTGTCGTCGTCGTTGGCGGTGGCGACCAGGTCGCCGTCCGCGCTGAGCGCCTCGGCCCACACGTGGTCCGTCTCGACGTCCATCTCCCGCTGGTACTCGCCGGTCCCGGCGTCCCACAGGTACAGGTCGCCGTCGCTGCTCGCGGTGGCCAGCACGGTCGGGTCGGCGGGGCTGAACACCGCCGAGACCAGGCGGTCGCTCTGCCCGGTCAGCTCCCGCAGCCGCCGCCCGGAGGCGGCGTGCCACAGCCGGACGACACCGTCGTTGCCGCCGGCCGCGAGCAGGGAGCCGTCGGCGTTGAAGGACAGGGTGCCGATCCGCCGCCCGTGGCCGCGCAGGATGCGCCGGCCCTGTCCGGTGGCGGGGTCCCAGATCCGTACGACACCGTCGTTGGCGCCGGTCACCAGCAGGGCGCCGGCCTCCGGGGCGGGCGCGTCGCCGTGCGGGCGGAACTTGCACACCCAGACCGAGCCGCGGTGCTCCGCGGGCTGCCGGGTGAGGGGGACGGCCACCGGGTCGGCGTCGGGCGTCACGCGCCACAGCCGGACGACGCCCTGGCTGTCCCCGGCGGCCAGCAGCGTCCCGTCGGGGTCGAACAGCACCTGGTACACCGCGCCCCGGCAGCCGCCGAGCAGTCCGGCGCCGGTCCCGGAGGCGAGGTCCCACAGCCGCACCTCGCCCTCGGTGTCGCCGCTCACCAGGAACCGGCCGCCGGGGTGGAAGTCCAGCGTGTAGACGCGCCCGGCGTGACCGGTGAACGTGTGCAGCACCCGCCGTGCGGCCACGTCCCACACCCGGACCGTCCCGGCCCGCCCGCCGCCCATGTCGCCGGTGGCGAGCAGCGTCCCGTCCGGGCTGAACCGGGCCCGGAACACCGCGCCCCGGTGTCCCGGCAGCTCCCCGATCAGCCGCCCGTCGGCGGGGTCCCACAGCCGTACGGCGGCGGAGGCGTCGCCGGTGACCAGGGTGGCGTTGCCCGGCCCGAGGGCGGCCGTGTAGACGGGCGCGGAGTGGCCGGGCAGCCGGTGCAGGGGCTCGCCCGTGGCCGTGTCCCACAGGGTGACCACGCCGTCGGCGTCGCCGGTCACCAGCAGCGAGCCCTCGGCGTCCAGGACGACCGGCCAGACGCCCCCCGGGTGGATGTCCAGCCGGTGCCGGCACGCGCCGGAGACCGGGTCCCACAGCCTGACGGTCCCGTCGGCGCTGCCGGTCGCCAGCACCCGCTCCCGGAACTTGACGGCGTACACACGGTCGGTGTGGCCCTCCAGGGTGCGCAGGGCGGTGCCGGTGACGGCGTCGCAGACCAGCACCCCGCCGTCCTCGCTGCCCACGGCGAGGAGTTCGCCGTCCGGGCTGTAGGAGAGGGGTTCGGGCAGTCGGCTGGAGCGCATGTCGAAGCCGTACGGCACGCCGACCGCGGCGGGCCGGAAGCCGGAGTCGACGGCCATGCCGGGGGCGACGGCGGCCCAGGCCAGTTCGGGGGTTGCGGGCAGGTCGGCGCCGGTGGTCGCCGAGACGAGCGCCGCCCGCCGCCACCTCCCGCCCTCGACACGGGCGCCGGTCAGGTCGGTGCGGATCATCCGGGCCCGCCGCAGGTCGGCGCCGCGCAGGTCGGCGCCCGTGAGGTCGGCGCCGTCGAGCCGGGCGCCGGTCAGCCGGGCGTCGCGCAGGACGGCCCCGGACAGGTTGGCGCCGACCATGCGGGCGTCGGTGAGGTCGGCGCGGGTGAGGTCGACTCCGGAGAAGTCGCGGTAGGACAGGTCCTCCCCGGCGAGCGCGGCGCCGCGCAGATCGGTGTGGGCGGGCACGCGCAGCCGGGCGAGGATCTTCACGGCGTTGGCGCGGGCGGTCTCCTCGGCTCCGTCGCCGTCCGCGCCCAGGGCGCGCTCGGCCCACTCCTGGCAGGCGCGGTGGTCGGCGAGGTCGCAGAGGAACTCCACGGCGAGGCGGCTGAGCTGGCGTCGGGACAGGAGCGCGGTGTCCCCGGTGGCCAGCCGCAGGGCGCAGGCGCGGGCGACGAGCCACTCGATCACGGAGCCGTGGATGAACCGGAACACGCCGTCGTCGCTGCGCACCAGCAGACTGCCGGAGCCGACCGCGTGGGCGGCCTGCGGCACCGACAGCCGGCTGTCGGCGAGTCCGGTCAGGGTCTCGGCGACGTCGGTGAGCTCGTCGAGGCGCAGGGAGTCCTGGCCGCTCTCCCACAGCCGGAGGGCGAGCGCGGTGACCGCGCTCCACAACTGGTCCAGGCTCAGTCCGGGGGCACGGCCGGGTCCGCCGCCGACGCGCTGCGCCTCGAAGGTCAGCCAGGCGGTGAGGACCTCCTCGTAGAGGCCGGCGGGGCTGAGGGCGCGTCCGGCGCCGGCGACCGCGCGCAGCTGGTCGTCGTCGAGGTCGGCGACGAAGCCGAGCAGCCGGGGGTTGCGGCAGAGGGCGATCAGGTCGGGGATGGCGTCGAGGAGGCGGACCCGGCGGTCGGCGGCGCGTTCGTCGCCGTCGTAGCGGTTGACCAGGTAGGCGTGGATCTGCTGCGGGGTGAACTCCTGCACGGCCAGGACCCGCCGGTGCGGGAGGAGGCCGACGCGTTCGCCCAGGGCGGTCAGCACCTGACCCTGGGAGCGGAAGTGCTGGGTGCGGCTGCTGACGACGATCTTGGCGTTGTCGACGGCGGAGTCCAGGAGCACTTGGAGGCGTTCGGCGGCGCGGTCGTAGGTGACCTGGGTGACGAGTTCGTCGAAGCCGTCGAAGAGCAGCACGATCCGGCCCTGCTGGAGCATGTAGCGGAAGGCGCGCAGGTCGATGGTGTCGACACCGTGGGCGGCGAGGTGCGCGGCGACCAGGCCTTCGAAGGAGTAGGCCCGGTCCAGCGCGTTCAGTTCCACCAGCAGCGGGACCAGGTGCGGCAGTTCGGCGGGGATGCGGCGGGCCAGCTCGCGCAGGGCGAAGGTCTTGCCGTGTCCGAAGTCGCCGAGGAGCAGCAGGAAGCGGCCCTGGTCGGAGTCGAGGAGGCGGAGCATGTCGTCGACCAGGCCGTCGCGGTCCTCCGAGCCGAGGCGCTCCACCTCCCGGTACCGCTGCGGCAGGTACATGCCCGGGGGGTAGCGGGGGTCGGTGCGCAGCCGCTCGCTCTGGGCGGCGACGTATCCGCGCAGGTCGAGCAGGCCCTGGAACTCGGTGAAGCTGCGTACCCGGACGCCTCTGCGGCGGGCGAGGTCGCGCAGTTCGCGGGCGGGCGGCGGGCCGTCGTGGACGAGTTCCGCCTCGGTCTCGGAGTCGGCCGCGTGCACGAGGGCCACGACCCGGTCGATGTCCTCGGCGGTCGGGGTGCCGGTGTGCACGGCGACCCGCTGCTGGCGGACGAAGCCCGCCTGTTCCCAGGTGACGAGGAGCTGGGGCACCGGTCCGGCGACCGGCCGGATCTGGGCGCCCTCGTGCCGGGTGCGGCAGACCTCGGCGACGCGGGCGAGCAGGACCTCGGCCGGGGACTGCACGGCCCGCGGCTCGGGGTCGGCCGGGGTGGCGGGGGCCGGTGTGGGCTCGTCGGTCCGTGCGCCGTCCGGGACGGGGCCGAAGGCGCGGTGGGCCCGCCGCCACTCCGCCTGCCGCCGCTCCGGCTCGCCGGGCCCCTGCCAGGCCGCCAGCCCGTCCCGGCCGATGCGCAGCAGCCGGTGCCGGCCCGGCTCGGCGGTGCCGAGCAGCGGGAGTTCGCCGGCGGCGGTGGCGAGGGCGGGGCGGGCGCCGGGACCGGCGGGGCCGTGCAGGAGCAGGTGCAGCCGGGGCGCGGTGAGCCGGGCGAGGACGTCGGTGTCGCGCAGCGGTCCGCTCCCGTCGGAGGCGCCGCCCCGCCCTCGGCCGGGCGGATGCCGCAGCGCCCCGAGCCGCAGCCACCCTTCCTCCTCGTAGGGGCGCAGCGCCTGCGCGAACCAGGCGGCCTGCTCGGGACCGACGAAGCCGTACTGGTCGTCGAGCCGGTGGCTGTAGGCCATGGACGAGTTGAGTCCGGCGACCACCGTGTGCAGTTCGGGCACGGGGAACAGGGTCCACGGCTGGTCGCTGTCGAAGACGACGTCGAGGCCCTGGTAGAGCTCCTGGAAGAGCCGGGCGAAGTGCCTCCACTTGGGCCAGTACGGCGGCCGGGGCGGCATCTCGTCGGCCTCGCAGGTGCTGAAGTAGGCCCGGCAGGCGGCCTGGTTGACGTCCCGGCCGCCGGGGACGAGGGCGACCCGGTGCGGTTCGAGGCCGAGGAGTGCGCGCAGCCCGGTGAGGAAGGCGAGCGCCTGGTCGAACTCGCGGGGGCTGCCGGAGGCGGTCAGGTCGCCGGTGACCACCAGCAGGTCCGGGGCGGGGGCGCCCGCGTCGGTCAGCTCGACGAGGTCGCCCCAGATCGCCGCCTGCAGTTCGGCCGGATCCTGTCCCCGGCCGAACGCCGGCCCGGCGAGATGGAGCACGGTGACCGCCTCGCGCCCCCGCGCGTCTCCGGACGCCGGCGGATACGCCGGTGGCGCGGCGGGCCTGCGCCGTCCGGCCCAGCCGGGCCGCCCGAGCGGCCGGCCCGGCGGGGGCGCGGTGGGCAGGGCGGGGGTGGGCGGCGGCAGCGGGCCGTTCCCGCCCGGGTAGTCGGGGCGCAGACTGGGACGGGCGCGGCCGTCGAGTGCCTGGCGGACCCGGGTCAGGAGCAGGTCGCGGGCGGCCGACGGATCGGCGACCGGGACGAGGTCGACGTAGGTGATGGTGGCGAGCAGGCCCTCCACCGGGATGTCCTCGACCCGTACGGTGATCAGCCGGCGGTCCGGCGTGTCCGGGTCGGCCCGCAGCGCGGCCTGCCACTCCATACGGCCGTAGCGGGAGCGTTCGTAGTTGCGCGAGAGGACGGCGATGACGGCGGCCGACTCGCTCACGCCCCGGTCCATGAAGTCCACGAAGTTGGTGCCGGGCACGAAGTCCCACGCCTGCAGGACCGTGCGGTAGCCGGCTTCCTCCAGGGTCCAGGCGATCCATGCCGCCCAGCGCTCGTCGGCCGGCGAATAGCTGACGAAGAAGTCCAACGGCCCTGTCTCACCGATCATCTGACGCTCCCCCATATATTCATGATGAATGAGTGAGCATCGGTATGCACCGGTTTCGCAACGCGGATCCCGGCCGGAACGCCCCGACGGCGAGACCGACGGCCCACAGGCCCTGGTTACAGTGGGGTACAGATGTGCGACCCTTCCTCCCGTGCGTGGCATACGGCGTCTGCATGTTCTGGACCGGGTGGCGATCGGTCTCCTCGTGACCGGGCTGGTGTGCGTGGGCACGGGGGTGCTGCCCACCGACCCCGCCGCCGACGCGATGACCCGTATCGCCCCGCTGCTGGCGTTCCTCGGCACGGTGATCGTGCTGGCCGAACTCACCAGCAGGGCGGAGGTGTTCGACGTGGTCGCGGCCCGCGTCGCCCGCGCCGGCCGGGGCAGCTATCCGCTGCTCTTCCTGCTCTGTGTGGCCTTCGCCTCCGTCACCACGATCGCCCTGAACCTCGACACCACGGCGGTCCTCCTCACCCCGGTGATGCTGGCCCTCGCCTCCCGGGTCGGCATCGCGGCCGTTCCGCTGGCGATGACGACGGTCTGGCTGGCCAACACGGCGAGCCTGCTGCTGCCGGTCTCCAATCTGACGAACCTGCTGGCGGCGGACCGGGTGGCCCTCTCGCCGCTGGGCCTGGCGGCCCGCATGTGGGCACCGCAGCTGGCGGCGATCGCCGTGACCATGGCGTGCCTGTGGGTCTTCTACTGGCGTCGCGGAAGGCGGGGCACGGCGGGGCCGGCCGAGCCGGGCGCGGCCAGGCGCGGCGGCCCGGGAGCCGCCCGCGCGGAGGACGTGCGGGCTGAGGACGACGTCAGGGCACGGGACGACGAGCAGCGTGGCGGGGTGCGGGCGGCGGCCGACCGCTATGTGCCGCCGGGCCCGCACCGCCCCGCCGACCCGGTGCTGTTCCGGGCGTGCGCCCTGGCCTGCGGCGGGTTCCTGCTGGCGATCCTCGTCGCGGACGTGGAGCTGTGGATGGCGTCCGCGACGGCCGCCGCGGTCGCCGTCGTCGCCTTCGCGGCCCGCGACCGTTCCGCGCTGCGGCTGTCGCTCGTCCCCTGGCGGCTGCTGGTCATGGTCCCGGGCATGTTCCTGGTGGTCGAGGCGGTCAACGCCAACGGCCTGCACGACCTGCTGGCCGCCGCGGTCGGCCACGACGACGGCCTCGGGGGCATGTTCCGCGCGGCGGCGGTCGGCGGCGGACTGTCGAACGTCCTGAACAACCTCCCGGTCTACCTGGCCGGCGAGGCGGCCGTCCCGGTCGGCAACCACGACCAGCTGCTCGCGCTGCTCGTCGGCACCAACGCGGGCCCGGTCGTCACCCCGTGGGCCTCCCTGGCGACGCTGCTGTGGTACGAACGCTGCCACGCCTACGGGGTGCGGGTGCCGGTGGCCCGGCTGATGGGGACGGGAGCGGTCCTGGCGGTGGCGGCGGTCACGGCGTCGGTGGGGGCGCTGGCGGTGACGGGCTAGGACCTGTCGTCGGACTCCCGTCGTCCGCGCGGAGGACGGGGACCGCGGCGTCGGTCCGACGGCAGGCCCCGGGGCCCGGCACGGCCACCGGCCCCGGCTCCTCGGTCCCCGCCGCCCCGGCCACCAGCTCCAGCAGGTACGGCAGCGCCTCCGGCCGCCCCGCGACGAACGACCGCTCGGTGTCCGGTCCCCGGAAGCCGCCGCCGAACTCCCGTCCGTCCAGGTGCCGGAGGGCCATCCCGGCCTCGCGGGCCAGCAGCGCCCCGGCCGGCAGGTCGATCGCCTCGGCGCGGTAGCCGACGAATCCGTCGATGTCCCCGCGCGCCAGCATGGCCCAGGCCAGCAGCGGTGCCCACAGCTGGAGCAGCCGCCGGGAGCCCAGCTCCACGGTGGTGCGCAGGGTGCGGGCGGCGAGGTCGTCGCGGCGCACCGCGTGCCCCTGCGTCCAGGCCAGCACCGGTCCGCCGGGGACCGGCGGGCGGTGGCCGGCGGCCGGCGAGAGCCGCCCACCCGGCCCGTACGCACCGCCCCCCTGCCGGGCCGACCAGGTCCGCCCGCTCACCGGTTCGTGCACGACGCCCATCACCGGCGCACCGTCGACGCACAGGGCGACGCCCACGACGTAGACGGGCAGCCCGAGGACGACGTTGTTGCTGCCGTCGAGGGGGTCCACCAGCCAGGTGCGGCCGCCCCCGTCGCCGCCCAGTTCCCCGGACTCCTCGGCGAGGATCCGGTCGTGCGGGTACCGCTGACGGATCCGGTCCACCACGATCCGCTCGGCCATCAGGTCCAGGTCGGTGACGACGTCGCCGAGTCCGCCCTTGGGGCGGGCGGCGAAACCGTCCCGGAAGCGGGACCGGAGCAGCGCCCCGGCCTCCTCGGCGGCGGCCACCGCCGTACGGCACTCGGAGGCGAAGGGGGCCGGGGCGTCAGACGGGCGGGTCGGGTTCGGGCTCATGGATCCTCCTGAGGGCGGCCTGGGCGATCCGGGCGGTCTGGGCCGCGTCGCACATCCCGCGGACGACGCGGCGGCCCGGGGCCCGTAAGGGGCCCAGGGAGAGGTCCGCCCGGCCGGGCAGGGTCCGCCCCAGCACCAGGGTGGCGGCCGGACGGCCGTCCGGCACCACGGTGGTGTGGAACTCGCCCGCCGGAAGGTCGTAGGTCTGGCCGCGCGCACTGGTCTGCTCGGCGCCCGGCAGGCAGCGCACCAGCCGCTCGGTGGGCCGGAGTTCGTCCACCCCCGAGGGGTCGCTGTGCACCTCGAACACCCGGTGGGTGGGCCGCTCGGTCTCCTCGTGGACGCGCATGCGCCGGTTGCCCAGCCGTCCGTACAGCACGGTGCTGGTGAGGTCCCAGCTGTGCGAGTGCACCTGATGACCCGCCAGGACGGGGTCGGCCGGCCCGAAGACGTGCACGCACACGCCCTCCGCCCCGTCCCGCAGGACGGGCAGACAGACGAACCCCAGTGGATGGCGCACCGCGCGCAGTGCGCGGCGGCCTGTCACGACCTGTTCCAACTCCGATGCGGCCTGCCGCATCACCTCGCCGGCGGCCCCCCGCCGGGCGGCCCGTTCCAGGGCCGGGTAGTCCATCGGTTCCCCCTCGCCCACACGTTCGCTACCTGCGGTACGGATCCTCCGCCCGCAGTGCCTTGTCGATGATGTCGCCCACGTCACGGTCGGTGAAACTGGAGGGCAGCGGCAGCCCGAGCCGCTCCAGCAGGCGTCTGACCTCGTCGACGGTCGGCTCGTCGCTCAGCGGGGTGGCCTCCCGCAGATCGAGTTTGACCGCCTGCTCCCGGCTCTGGTGCAACTCGGTGACGTAGTAGTCGTACAGCGGCCGTTCGCGCGCCACGTACAGGCTGACCCGGCGCGGGTCGTCCTGGGTGATGATCAGGCAGCTGTCGGAGAGGTCGAAGCGCAGGGTCGGAGCCACCGACGACAGGTGCACGTCGATCTCCAGGGTGTCCAGGCGCTGGCGGTGCCAGGCGGCGGCGACCACGGTGGCGAACGACTCCTTGCGGGTGCGTTCGGTGGTCCACTCCGTGAACGCGCCGCCCTCCTGCCGGTGTCCGAAGGTGCGCCGGAAGCGCGCGTAGGCGGCGCAGACCCGGTCGTCGGCCGGATTGACGATGTCGATCTTCATGCTGAGGGAGCGCCGCTGCCGCTGCGCCTCCAGCACGCACTCCGGCAGGGTCACGGCCCGCAGATAGGTGCCGGTGCCGCCCTTGAACACCCAGCGGGCGGTACTGCGGCGGGCCTGCTCGTGGGCGAGCGCCACCTCCGGCCCGGCCAGCGTGCGCACCATCGACAGGTCCTCGATCGCCCGGCTGGTGTCCGCGGTCGCGCCCCGGATGTCGGCCAGCCGCCGCCGACGCTCCGTCAGCGAGCCGTAGACCAGCGCGGCGAGGACCAGCAGGATGGACCCGGTGACGATGTTGTCGTCGAAGTCCTTGTCCAGGATGTCCATCAGGCCGACGACCACGGCGACGCCGATGGCGACGACCCCGTCCGCGTTCCTGACCGCCCACGCGATCGAGTCCTCCAGGCGGCGCCCGGACGGCTGCTGCCGTGTAGTGCGCGTCACGTCCACCCTCCCCCGACGGCGGCTTCCAGGGTAGGAGCAACGACCCGTCGAGGGCTACGGTGCGTGAATCGGCCTCAACGGCGCGTGCCGGCCGCCGACGGCGCGGTGGACGGCGTGTCCGTCGCGCCGGACGGCGTGTCCGTCGCGCCGGACGGCGTGCGGGACGCCGGGGACTCGGTGCTCGGTCTCGGTTCCGGGACCCGGCCGGCGGGGGTGGGTGCCACGGTGCCGGTGCGGCTGTCGGACGCCCGGGGACCGGGGGCCGCCGTCCGGGCGGTCCGCTCGGTGGGGACCGGGCTGACGGGCGCCGGCGTCTGCGACGGGGTGGGCGCGGTCGTGGGGCCGCCGGGCGGCGGGGCGAGCGGGACCGCCGGGGAGGCGGGCGGCCCGGGCGCCGTCAGGTGCGGCGGCAGCAGGACGAAGGCGGTGACGGCGACGGCGACGGCCGCGCCGGCCCCGGCGGCGGTGCGCAGCAGCCGGCGGCGGCCCGCTCGGCGGCGGATCTGCTCGTACCGGCCCGGAGGCGGGCCGAGGTGGTCGGACGGGGGCCGCAGGAGGACGGCGAGGGGGTCGTCGGTGCCGCGGTCCGGGCCGTCGTCGAAGTCGTCAACGGGTGTGATCAAGGCTTCTCCCCAGGTGGGCACGGAGCAGTTCACGGGCCGCGTGGAGGTCGGCCTTGACGGTTCCTTCCTTGCGCCCGGTCAGCACGGACACCTCCCGGATCGGCATGTCAGCGTAGTAGTGCAGCAGGATGGGCACGCGCAGCCGTTCCGGCAGGGACTGCACGAGGATGCGGACCGAGGGGTCGGCCGTTTCGGCGGGCGGGCGCACGGCGGCCTCGACGCCGGCCCGGCGCACGGCGCTGCGCTCGCGCTCCAGCTTGCGCCAGTGGTCGCGGACCAGGTTGGCCGCGGTGACGTAGAGGAAGCCCTGGGGCTCCGCCACCGCCGTCCAGCGGGCCCAGAGCCGGGTGAACGCCTCCGAGGCGATCTCGTGGGCCGTCCCGTCGTCGTCGACGAGTCGGCGGCACCACCCGGCGAGGCGCGGATAGAGGGCGGCGAACAGCTCGGCCGCCGCCTGCTCACGGGACCGTTTCACCGTTCTCCTGGTTCTCCCGCCGAGCGTCGCGCCGCGTCCGGCGCCGGACCTCGGCCGAGCCCTCCGCCGAGCCCTCCGCCGAGACCTCTGCCGGGCCTTGCGCCGAGCTCTTTGCCGAGCCCTCTGCCGGGCCTTGCGCCGGGCTCAGCGCGGCGAAGACGATCACGTTGTCGCGGTACTCGTCACCGGAACGCGGCCCGCCGCAGGTGATGAGCCGCAGCTCGGGCCGGTCCACGTTCCCGTAGACGGCCTCCGTGGGGAAGTCCTCCTTGGCGACCGTCCGTACGGCGGTGACGGTGAACCCGGCCGCCGTGCCGTTCTCCAGGCGCGCCGCGATCCGGTCGCCGCGGCGCAGCCGGTCGAGGCGCCGGAAGACGCCGTCCCCGTACTCGCCCACCGTGACGTGACCGAGGATCACCGACGGGCCGGTCTGCCCCGGCGTGGGCGAGTGCCGGTACCAGCCGGCCCGGTCGTGCGCCGCGATCGGGGGGACCTCCACGCTGCCGTCCGGGGCGAGCCCGAGCTGCACGACGGGTGTGTCGACCCCGATGGCCGGGATCTCCAGCCGGACGGGGACCGAACGCCCGGACGACCGCTCCGCCGACGTGCCGGACCGCGCCGCCGGCTCGGACGGCCGTACCGAGGGGGCCGCGTCCGCGCCCCGCCCGGCCGTGCCGCCCGCGCAGCCCGCGAGCGGCGCCGCCAGGGCCGCGGCGACCAGGGCGCGCCTGGAGAGCGGACTCATGCGCGGGTCGCCCGCCGGCGCCGAACGACGTAGACCCCCGCGCCGCCCGCGGCGAACACCGCCGCGGCGGCACTTCCGGCCACGAGCCCGCTCGGGGTCGTCGCCGGGTCCGCGACGGCTCCGGTGTCGGCCGCTCCCCTCGGGACGACACTCACCTGGCCCGGGACCGGCGTCGCGTCCTCGGCCGGGACCGGGGTCGGCGCGGTGGTGGCGGCCGGGGCGGGCGCCGCGCTCGCGGCATCCCGGGTGGGTGCCGCACTGGCCGCATCCCGGGCGGGTGCGGCGGTCGCCGCCGGTGCCGGCGTCGCATCCGTCCCGTCGGCGGACGCGGGGGCCGCGCCCAGCATCACGGCGGCGCCCGCAACAGCCAGAGTGCCGAGGCCCGTTCGGGGCATGAACCGCATGTGTCGCATCAACCGCTCTCTTTCGTCAGTCCTGTGTGACGGATCGAGCGGAGAGACGAGGGACCGAGGGGACGGGTTGTAAAGAGAAGGCAAAGTGTGCGACCGGGGGTTACGGTCGGGCCCAGCCGTCGCCGCCGACCCGCGGTACCGCACGAGGGGAGCCGCCATGCCGCCGTACAGCCTCGAGAACCGCCTGGTCATCGGGATCGCCTCCAGTGCCCTGTTCGACCTGAAGGAGTCCGACGCCGTCTTCCGGCGCGAGGGCGAGGAGAGTTACCGCACCTACCAGCGGGAGAACCTGGACGACACCCTCCGCCCGGGCGTCGCGTTCCCCTTCATCCGCCGCATCCTGTCCCTGAACGACCTGGCTCCCGAGGGCGACCCCCTCGTCGAGGTGATCATCCTCTCCCGCAACGACCCCGACACGGGACTGCGGGTCATGCGGTCCATCAAGGCCCACGAACTCCCCATCAGCCGCGCCGTCTTCATGCAGGGCCGGGCGCCGTACCGTTTCATGCGCGCGCTGCACATGTCCCTGTTCCTGTCGGCGGACGAGAACGACGTCCGGGAAGCCGTCGCGTCGGGGCTGCCTGCCGGCCGGGTCCTCGGCTCCGCCCTGGCCGACGACCCCGACGACAAGGACCTGCGGATCGCCTTCGACTTCGACGGCGTCCTCGCGAGCGACGAGTCGGAGCGCGTGTACCAGCAGGACGGCCTGGAGAAGTTCCGCGCCCACGAGGCCCTGAACGTCGCCACGCCCCACGACGCGGGCCCGCTGCGGGACTTCCTGCGCGAGATCAACAAGTTGCAGCGCAGGGAGGAGGCACGACGCAGGGAGGACGCGGACTACGCGATCCGCGTGCACGTCTCCATCGTCACGGCCCGCAACGCGCCCGCGCACGAGCGGGCCGTGTTCAGCCTCGACAACTGGGGCGTCACCGTCAACGACGCCTTCTTCCTCGGCGGGGTCGACAAGAGCACGATCATGGACGTGCTGAGGCCGCACATCTTCTTCGACGACCAGGAGAGCCACCTGGAGGGCACCTCCCGGACGACTCCGAGCGTCCACATCCCGTTCGGGGTCGTCAACCAGGGGCGGGTCCTCGCCGCAGAGCACGAGTAGCGCTGCCGCGAGGGCGCCGTCAGCATGGTCGGCGTCCTCACGGGACGACGGACACGATCCGGCAGGCGGCTTCGGCGAGCCGGCGCTCGCCGCGGATGCGGATGCGGCCGAGGGCGGTCTCCGGATCGACGCCGCGCGTGCACAGCCGCCAGGCGGTCTCCGCGTCCAGCCACACACGCGGCCGGACGTCCGCCGGGCGCTTCGGCCGGCGACCAGCGGGCGGCCGCGGCGGGAGCGGCAGCCGTGACCGGAGCGGTTGCGGCAGCGGTGGCGGTGGCCGTAGTGGCAGCGGCCGCAGTGGCCGTGGTGGCGGTGACGGCATTGGCCTTGACGGCAGTTGCCGTAGTGGCGGTGGCGGTCCAGGTGCCGCCGGCCGGCCCTTCGACGACCATCCGCACCTGTGTCCCGACGGGCGCCGGCGTGTGGCGCAGCGTGTGGGGCAGGGCCCGCAGGAAGGTGTCCAGGACCGTGGACGGGGCGCGGGGCTCGGCGTCGGTGTCCCGGCCGGTGGCGTGGCGGATCTGCTCGCGGTGTGTTCAGTACTCGGTGAACTCCCGTGCCACGTCCAGCCACCGGGGCGCCGGGTCCGCTCCGGCCCAGGAAACCCGAGGCGGGCGGGCGTCGATCGGTTCACCCAGCCGGGAGAAGTCGTCCACGGCGTCGAGTGTGGCCGGGGACCGCCGGGCGACACCAGCCGCGAGGAGGCCGCACAGCGTCGCGCCCCCGGACGGGAAGTTCCGTCCGGGGGCGCGACCGGCCGCCCGGAACCCGCACCCCGGTACGGCGCGGGTCCGGCGCGGCGCTACACGTCGAGCGAGGTCATCACGTGCTTGATGCGCGTGTAGTCGTCGAAGCCGTACGCCGACAGGTCCTTGCCGTAGCCGGACTTCTTGAAGCCGCCGTGGGGCATCTCGGCGACCAGCGGGATGTGCGTGTTGATCCACACGCAGCCGAAGTCGAGCTTCTTGGACATGCGCATCGCGCGGCCGTGGTCCTTGGTCCACACCGAGGACGCGAGGGCGTACTCGACGCCGTTGGCCCACTCCACGGCCTGGTCCTCGTCGGTGAAGGACTGCACGGTGATGACCGGTCCGAAGACCTCGTTCTGGATGATCTCGTCGTCCTGCTTGAGGCCGGAGACGACGGTCGGCGCGTAGAAGTAGCCCTTCTCGCCGACCTGGTGGCCGCCCGCCTCGACCTTGGCGTGGGCGGGCAGGCGCTCGATGAAGCCGGAGACCTGCTTCAGCTGGTTGGGGTTGTTGAGCGGGCCGAAGAGCACGTCCTCGTCGTCCGGCTGACCCGTCTTCGTCTCGGCGGCGGCCTTCGCGAGCGCGGCCACGAACTCGTCGTGGATGGCCTCCTGGACGAGGACGCGGGTGGCGGCCGTGCAGTCCTGGCCGGCGTTGAAGAAGCCCGCGACGGAGATGTCCTCGACGGCCTTGGCGATGTCGGTGTCGTCGAAGACGACGACCGGGGCCTTGCCGCCGAGCTCCAGGTGGACGCGCTTGAGGTCCTTGGACGCCGACTCGGCGACCGACATGCCGGCGCGTACCGAACCGGTGATGGAGGCCATCGCGGGGACGGGGTGCTCGACCATCAGGCGGCCGGTGTCGCGGTCGCCGGTGATGACGTTGAAGACGCCCTTGGGCAGGATGGAGCCGATGATCTCGGCGATCAGGACCGTGGACGCGGGGGTGGTGTCCGACGGCTTGAGGACCACCGTGTTGCCCGCCGCGATCGCCGGGGCGAACTTCCACACCGCCATCATCATCGGGTAGTTCCACGGCGCGACCTGCGCGCAGACGCCGACCGGCTCACGGCGGACGATCGAGGTGAGCCCCTCCATGTACTCGCCGGCGCTGCGCCCCTCCAGCATCCGGGCCGCGCCCGCGAAGAAGCGGATCTGGTCGACCATCGGCGGGATCTCCTCGGACCGCGTGAGCCCGATCGGCTTGCCCGTGTTCTCCACCTCGGCCGCGATGAGCTCCTCGGCGCGCTCCTCGAACGCGTCCGCGATCTTCAGCAGCGCCTTCTGGCGCTCGGCCGGGGTGGTGTCGCGCCAGCCCGGGAAGGCCGCCGCGGCCGCCTGCATCGCGGCGTCCACGTCGGCCGGGCCGGACAGCGGCGCGGTCGCGTAGGCCTCGCCCGTCGCGGGGTTGACCACCTCGGTGGTCCTTCCGTCGGCGGCGTCCCGGAACTCACCGTCGATGTAGTTGCGCAGACGACGCAGCTCGGTGCTCACTGCCGGCCTCCTGTCAGGTCGAACTGTCCAATCACTGAGACACCCACCCTAAACGGCAAGCCGACGTTTTCAACACCCCCGATCGCACCATGGCTGCGAAATCCGCAGGTCTCAGTCACGTAAACAACGAATTTCATCGCAGCCGCCTTGCGAAACTGTCGATACGTCGTGCACAGTGAGGTCGTGGCCAGTCGAAGCGCAGAGCACCGGGACTCCCGCGAGTCCAAGAACGGCACCCCTCATCTGGATGCCGTCAGCCTCGCCATCATCGAGCAGCTCCAGGAGGACGGCCGCCGGCCGTACGCCGCGATCGGCAAGGCCGTCGGCCTGTCCGAGGCGGCCGTGCGCCAGCGCGTCCAGAAGCTGCTCGACCAGGGCGTGATGCAGATCGTCGCCGTCACGGACCCGCTCACCGTGGGCTTCCGCAGGCAGGCGATGGTCGGGCTCCACGTCGAGGGCGACGTCGAGGCGATCGCCGACGCGCTGACCGACATGGCGGAGGTCGAGTACGTGGTGATGACCGCCGGCTCGTTCGACATCCTCGCCGAGATCGTCTGCGAGGACGACGACCACCTGCTGGACGTCATCAACAAGCGCATCCGCGCCCTGCCCGGCGTGCGATCGACCGAGAGCTTCGTCTATCTGAAGCTGAAGAAGCAGACCTACATGTGGGGAACCCGATAACCGTGAGGACCCGATAACCGTGAGCACCAAGGACCTCAGTCGCAGCGCGTACGACCACCTGTGGATGCACTTCACCCGCATGTCCTCGTACGAGAACTCCCCGGTCCCGACCATCGTCCGGGGCGAGGGCACCTACATCTACGACGACAAGGGCAAGCGCTACCTCGACGGTCTCGCGGGCCTGTTCGTGGTCCAGGCCGGTCACGGCCGCACGGAGCTGGCGGAGACCGCGTTCAAGCAGGCGCAGGAGCTGGCGTTCTTCCCCGTCTGGTCCTACGCCCACCCGAAGGCCGTCGAACTCGCGGAGCGTCTGGCCGACTACGCGCCGGGCGACCTGAACAAGGTCTTCTTCACCACCGGCGGCGGCGAGGCGGTCGAGACCGCCTGGAAGCTCGCCAAGCAGTACTTCAAGCTGCAGGGCAAGCCGACCAAGTACAAGGTCATCTCCCGCGCCGTCGCCTACCACGGCACCCCGCAGGGCGCCCTGTCCATCACCGGCCTGCCGGGCCTGAAGGCCCCCTTCGAGCCGCTGGTGCCGGGCGCGCACAAGGTCCCGAACACCAACATCTACCGCGCCCCGATCCACGGCGACGACCCGGAGGCCTTCGGCCGCTGGGCCGCCGACCAGATCGAGCAGCAGATCCTCTTCGAGGGCCCGGAGACGGTCGCGGCCGTCTTCCTGGAGCCGGTGCAGAACGCGGGCGGCTGCTTCCCGCCCCCGCCCGGCTACTTCCAGCGGGTCCGCGAGATCTGCGACCAGTACGACGTGCTGCTCGTGTCGGACGAGGTGATCTGCGCCTTCGGCCGCCTGGGCACGATGTTCGCCTGCGACAAGTTCGGCTACGTCCCGGACATGATCACCTGCGCCAAGGGCATGACCTCCGGGTACTCCCCCATAGGCGCCTGCATCATCTCGGACAAGCTCGCCGAGCCGTTCTACAAGGGCGACAACACCTTCCTGCACGGCTACACCTTCGGCGGCCACCCGGTCTCCGCCGCCGTGGGCCTCGCCAACCTCGACCTGTTCGAGCGGGAGAACCTCACCCAGCACGTCCTGGACAACGAGGGCGCCTTCCTGCGGACCCTGCAGAAGCTGCACGACCTCCCGATCGTCGGCGACGTCCGCGGCAACGGCTTCTTCTACGGCATCGAGCTCGTCAAGGACAAGGCGACGAAGGAGTCCTTCAACGCCGAGGAGACCGAGCGCGTCCTGTACGGCTTCCTGTCCAAGGCCCTCTTCGACAACGGCCTGTACTGCCGTGCCGACGACCGCGGCGACCCGGTCGTCCAGCTCGCCCCGCCGCTGATCTCCAACCAGGAGACCTTCGACGAGATCGAGCAGATCCTGCGCGCGACGCTGACGGAGGCGTGGACGAAGCTGTGATCGTCGGCCTGATCAGCTGACCAACACCGGCCCCGGTGCCGCCCGTTCGAGTGAGAACGGCGACCCGGGGCCGTGTGCTGTCCGGATGCCCGTCCTGCGCTGCCTAGCGTGCCAGTGACCGATCGGCCCCGCCTTCGTTCCCCCGGACGGGGGAAGGCACGGGAATTACGGATCTGAACCGAGGTGTACGCCCATGGAGGCCCCGCCGGACAACGACGTGCTGTGGGCACGGTCCCTGCACTTCACGCACCACGACGGCTCCCCCGCGCTCGGCGGCGTGTCGCTCGGCGTGCGGGAGGGCGAGATCCTCGCCGTCACCGGCCCGCGCGGCAGCGGCAAGACGACGCTGCTGCACTGCCTCGCCGGCCTCGCGCCCACCCAGCGCGGCGAGGTCTGGTTCAACAGCGTCCCCGTTCACACGATGGGTCCGATGGCCCGGGAACGGCTGCGCCGCGACCGCTTCGGCTGGATCGACCCGGCCCCCCTGCTCGTCCCCGAACTCAACGCCTGGGAGAACGCGGCCCTCCCCCTGATGCTGCGCGGCACCAGCCGCCGCCGTGCCAAGGTCGCCGCCCTGGAATGGCTGGAACGCCTCGACGTGGGCGACAAGGCGCGCTGCCGGCCCCACGAGCTGACCCAGGCGGAACGCCAGCGCGTCTGCATCACCCGCGCCCTGGCCCCCTCCCCGTCCGTCCTCTTCGCCGACGAGCCGACGGCCCCCCTGCACCGCGCGGACCGCGCCCACGTCCTGCGCACCCTGACGACGGCGGCCCGCTCGCACGGCATCACGGTCGTCCTGGCCACCCACGACACGGAGACCGCTGCCCTCGCCGACCGTACGGTGCCCCTGCTGGACGGACGCCGGGTGAAGACGGTCCACCTGCCCCCGGTCACCGAGTCGGAAGGCCGGGCGGCGTGCTCGCTCTCCGCCTGACCCGCAGCGCCCACCCCGCCGTCCAGCTGCGCCGCCTCCTGGTGGCGACGGCCTCGGCGGGCACCGGCTTCCTCCTCCTGTCCACCCTCGGCCACGCCCTCACGCACCCCGACGCACCGCCCGGCTCCGCGCTCCGCCTGGCCTGGTGCGCGGTCCCCCTCGCGGCGACGGTCCACCTCGCCCTCGCGGTCGCCCGTACGGACCCCGGCACCCGTCCCCGCCCCGGCCTGGCCGCCATCGGCCTGGGCCCCGCCCGGCTGATGGCCATCTCGGCCACCACCACGGCCCTCTCCACCACCCTGGGCTCCCTGCTGGCCCTCCTGGTCTTCCTGCACCTGCGCGGCGACCTCACGGGCATGCCCTTCGACGGGGCGGCCGCGGACTTCCTGGCGGCGGACGTCCCCCTCCCCGTCCCGGCCGCCCTGACCCTCCTGTCCCTGGTCCCCGCGACCGCCTCGGTGTCGGTGGCGCTGGCCCTGCGCCCACGCGACGCCCGGCCGGCGCGGTCCCGGGGCACGGGCCGCTCGCTGAGGCGGTTCACGACACGGGAGCAGTCAGGACGACGGGAGACGTTCGGGGCGTACGGACGCTTCGGCTCCCGGTCGACGAACCGCCCGGCGACGGGCCGGCCCCCCTCCCGGCCCACCGACGACGCCCAGCCCCTCCGCCAGACCGCGGGCCGCCGCCCCGTCTCCGCACGCGTGACGGACAGCGACAACGAAGACACACGGCCACCCGACCCCGCCCGGCTCCCTCGCTGGGTTCCGGGCAGCCCTTCCGCCCCCGCACGCGCCACCGACGCCGGCGAAGACGAGGCCGCCCGGCCCTCTCGTCGACCTGCGGGCAGTCGTGCCGCAGGGGCGGCACGGGTGGGTGCGGGCGGCACCCCGCACGCGCCGGGCAGCGCGATCCACCCCCCGGCCACGACCGACGACACACCCGAAACCCCGGACCTCCAGCCCGACCCCGCCCCGCCCAACCCCACCCTGCTCCCCTGGGGCGCGGCCCTCCTCGCCGCCGGCCTCGCCGTCGAGGCCTACGCCACCCATACCACGAGCACCACGGACGTCTCCCTCCCCGGCGGCCCGACGGGCCCCGCCGCCGTCCTCGTCGGCTGGGCCCTCACCGCCCTCGGCCTCGCCCTCGCCGGCCCCGGCCTCACCCACCTCTGCGGCCGTCTCCTGCAAGCGGTCCGACCCGGCGCCCTGCGCCTCCTGGCCGGTCGCGGCCTGATGCAGGAGGCGTCCCGCATCGGCCGCCCGCTGGGCGTCGTGTGCGCGGTGGCCTCGGGCGCGTACAGCATGGCCGCCCTGTACGACCCGGCCGACCCGTCCGTCGGCCCGCTCACCGCCCTCGGCGCCCTCCTGGTCGCCGGGTGCACGTGCGCCACCCTCCTCACCGCGGCCGTGGAGGCCCGTCAGGCCCGCGCGGACACCACCGCGGCCCTGCTCCGCCTCGGCGCGCCGGCCACGATGCTGCGCAGCGCGGCCGCGCTCCGCGCCGGCGCCCTCCTCGCGCTGTTCCTCCCGCTCACCGTGCTCGTGGCCGAGTTGGCGTCCCTCCCCCTGCACGGCTGAGACCGGTTCGGGACCGCCTTCCGGACCACGGGACCACGTGCGGGAACGAGCGCGCGAAAAAAATCCGCGAGCACCGATGAGTTCCGCACGACCCCCCGGTCTACCCCATCGAACACGACGAACGAGCCGCGCCGACAGGCCGCGCGCACCGATGGGAGAGACCTCGATGACCACCTCCGCCTACCAGCAGATGATCTTCGTCAACCTGCCCGTGAACGACCTCGAGGCGTCGAAGAAGTTCTTCACGGAGCTGGGCTACTCGATCAACCCCCAGTTCAGCGACGACAACGCGGCCTCCGTGGTGATCAGCGACACCATCGTCGCCATGCTGCTGACCAAGCCGTTCTACTCGACGTTCACCAAGAAGGAGATCGCGGACTCCACCCGGACCAGCGAGGTCCTGATCGCGCTGAGCGCCGAGAGCCGCGCGAAGGTCGACGAACTCGTCGACCGCGCCCTGGCGCTGGGCGGCACGCCCAGCGGCGAGACCCAGGATCACGGCTTCATGTACGGCCGTTCCTTCGACGACCTCGACGGCCACACCTGGGAGGTCGTCTGGATGGACCCGTCGGCGATCGAGGGCTGATCCGCCCCCTACGCGGCAGCCCCTAGCATGGGCGGGTGCATCCGACACCCGCCCAGCCGTTCGACGGCTCCCACGACCGGGAGATCGAGTCCCTCGCGGAGTTCGACGAGGTGGTCTCCGTACGGGGCACCCTCTCCCACTACCGCGTCCAGGCCGTCGACCTGACGGACCGTACGGCCGTCCTGCTGGCCCTGGACACCGCGGGCGCCGTCTTCCTCGGCTGTCCGATGGACCCGGAGGCGGCGGCGAAGGCCCGCGCCGAGGGGGCACTGGTCTTCCCGCCCGTACCGGGCCTCCCCTTCGACCCGTACCGCGGCTTCGTCTACACCCCCGACGAGCTGTTCGAGTCGCTGGACGAGGGCGGCTACGAGGCCACGCCCGACGCCCTCGCCTACGCCTGGTTCCAGCGGACCAGGTCCGACGGCGACGTCTTCGCCTCCATGCTCCGCTCGCTCCACGACGACGCCGTCTCCGACGCCCTCGACGAACTGCTCGTCGGCGCCCCGGTGGTGGGCGTGATGGGGGGCCACGCCATGGCCCGCGGGACGGACGCGTACGCGGGTGCCGCGCGCCTCGGCCGCGCGCTCTCCCGCGCCGGGCTGACCGTGGCGACCGGCGGCGGTCCGGGCGCGATGGAGGCGGCCAACCTCGGCGCCTACACGGCGCCCTTCTCCGACGACATGCTGGCCGAGGCCCTTCAACTCCTCGCCAGGGTGCCGGGTTTCACTCCCTCGATCACCGCGTGGGCGTCGGCCGCCTTCGAGGTCCGCACCCGCTGGCCGCGCGGCGGACCCTCGGTCGGCGTCCCCACCTGGTTCTACGGGCACGAGCCGCCGAACCCGTTCGCGGCGCACATAGCCAAGTACTTCTCCAACGCCACCCGTGAGGACGGCCTGCTCGCCCGCTGCACCGCGGGGGTGGTCTTCCTGCCGGGCGCCGCCGGGACCGTACAGGAGATCTTCGACAACGCGACGCCCAACTACTACGCGTCGCGCGGTGAACCCACGCCCATGGTGCTGGTCGACCGGGCGCACTGGACGGAGCGGCTGCCGACGTGGCCGCTGCTGCGGGCGCTCGCGCGGGAGCGTGCCATGGAGGACCGCATCGTCCTGGTCGACCGGATCGAGGAGGTTCCGGAGGCCTTGAGGCGTCTCGGCGGTTGACGAACGGGCAGAGACGGGGCTCCGGAAGCGGCCGCACATTGACAGTACTTATGGAACGCTTATAGACCTGTGAGCCTCCCGGGGTTGCTGTCGCCACCGCATCGGGGCGTCATCACCCCGTCCACCCCCCGCAGTTGAGCATCACGTAAAGGACAAACGTGTCCCCATCCCGCCGTACCGCCGCCCGTTCGGTGCGCATGCTCGGTGTCGTCGCCGCCTCGGCCGCCCTCGTTCTCGGGGCCTCCGGCTCCTCGTCGGCCACCGATATCCGCAAGTTCTCCGCCTCGGCCGCGTGTGACGGCGCCAAGGGCGTCATCACCGTCACCGACAAGGACCCGAAGGCGACCCCGGCCGTCGTCACGGTCTACCTCCAGAACAACAACGCCGACCTGCGGCAGGTGGGTGTCCCCACCCCGATCATCGGCTCCGCCAAGGGCACCACCATCACCTTCGCCGAGGACTGGGAGCCGGGCGCCGTCTACCGGGTTCACGTCACGGCCGCCGAGGCCGGTCTCAACGCGGACCTGGAGGAGAACCTGGTGGCCCCCGCCAAGGCCTGCACGGCGGACGACAAGCCCACCACGCCCGGCACCCCGTCGAACACCCCGTCACCGTCGCCGTCGGACACCGCCTCCACCCCGGCCGGGTCCGAGTCCGGGACGCCGACGCCGACCCCGTCGGCGTCCGGAAGCGACAGCACCGCTCCCGCGGACACCGGCGCGAGCAACGCCCCGTCGCCCGCGGTCGGCGAGTCCAACCTCGCCGAGACCGGCGCCAACTCCCACACAGGCCTGATCGTCGCCATCGCGGCCGTGCTGGTCGTCGTGGGCGGCGGCGCGGTGTTCTTCGGCATGCGCCGCAAGGGCTCCGGCAACCGCTGACCCTGGACGGCCCGTCCCCCGCGCCCCTGGGGGCGGGGGACGGGCCTCCGGCGTCTCATCCGAACGTCGTCTTCTCCAGCCAGAACTCCAGCAGCTCCCGCTCGCCGAGGACCTCGAGCCCGGCGGTGTCCAGCGGCCGCCGGCGGTAGAAGGCCAGCAGCACGTCGGTGAGCGGGCCGCGCAGCGCGACCGTCGCCTTCTCGTGTCCCCGGCGCCAGACGACGCCCTCCTCGGTGAGCTCGACGAGCCACTCGGCGTTCAGCCCGGCGGGCGCGTCCGTGGCGTGGAGGTGGATGCTGCGGCCCACGCGCTCCGGGGCGCGCAGCTCGTCCGCCGCCGCGTGGGGCAGGTTGCGCTGCACCCACTCGACGAGCTGCAGCCACTCGTCGAGCGCGTCGGCGGCCACCTCGGGCGCGACCTCGTAGGGCAGCCCCGCGGCGAGTGCCGCGTCGGCGCGGTGGACGGTGATCTCGTGGGTCACCCGGCGGGCCCAGAAGCCGGCGTCGGAGGTCCCGGCCCAGCCCCACACCTTCGCGTCGGGCCCCGCCTCCCGCAGGGCGGCGACGGTCGTCTTCCCGGCCTCCGCGAGCCAGGCGTCCAGCGCGGCCGGGTCGCCTTCGGCCTCCGGCCCGCCGTGGAGCGGGACCCGCTCCTCCGGGATGTTCTCCTGCGCCCGGGTCCGCACGAGCTGGTCGACCCAGCGCAGGGCGCCGCCCATGTGCCGTACGAGCTGCTCCAGCGACCAGTCGGGGCAGGTCGGCACGGTGGCCGAGAGATCCGCCCCGGAGGTCACGACGGACCTCAACTGCCGTACATGGTGCTCGATTTCGTCACAGTACCGGTCATGCGCGAGAAGGGTCATACCAAGCACCCTAGGCGTGGGCAGGTCAGTCGAGCACGACGATTTCGGGCGGGTCGAACGCCACCCCGACGGTGTCCCCGACCTCCGGGGCCAGCCGCAGCGCACACGCGGCCTCCAGGCGTGGCGCGTCCTCCGGCTGGAGGTGGACGGCGACATGGGTGCCCTTGAAGGTGCGGGCGGTGACCGTGCAGCGCAGGCCCTCGTCCACGCCGACCAGCCGCACCCCGGCCGGCCGGACGAGCAGCGTGCGCGTGCCCTGCGGGGAGCCGGCCGGCACCGGCACCTTGCCCCACGGGGTGTCGGCCGCCTCCCCGGCGACGCTCGCCTCGGCCACGTTGTCGAAGCCGAGGAAGCGCGCCACGAAGGCGTCCGCGGGCCGCTGCCACACCTCAAGGGGCGTACCGGACTGGGCGATCCGGCCGTCCCGCATCACCACGACCCGGTCGGCGAGCGCGAACGCCTCGCCCTGGTCGTGGGTGACCGCGAGCACCGTGGTGCCCAACCTTCCGAAGAGTTCCCGCAGTTCGACGACGAGCCGTTCCCGCAGCGACCGGTCGAGCTGGCCGAGCGGCTCGTCCAGCATCAGCAGCCGGGGCCGGGGCGCGAGCGCGCGGGCCAGCGCGACCCGCTGCTGCTCTCCGCCGGAGAGCGCGGCGACCGCCCGGCGGGCGGCGCCCGGCAGCCCGACCAGGTCCAGCAACTCCTGTACGCGCTCCGCCTGTCGCCGTTTGGGCGTGCCGTGCATCCGCAGGCCGAAGGCCACGTTGCCGCCCACGTCCCGCTGCGGGAACAGCTGGTGGTCCTGGAACATCAGCCCGAGCTCCCGCTTGTGGGCGGGGACGCCCGCCTGGTCACGTCCGTCGAGCACGACCCGCCCCTCGTCGAGGGGCTGGAGCCCGGCCACGGCCCGCAGCAGCGTGGACTTGCCGCTCCCGCTGGGCCCGAGCACGCACACCACCTCGTGCTCGGCGACGGCGAGATCGACGGCGTCCAGCACGGCCCGCCCGCCGAACCGCACGGTCGCACCCTCGAGCCGCAGCAGCATCAGAACTCCCCCGTCCGGTCGGTGCGCAGCCGTTCCAGCACCAGCAGGGCCACCGCGCACACCAGCATCAGAATCGTCGAGAGGGCCATCGCCTGGCCGTAGTTGATCTCGCCGGCCCGGCCCAGGAGCCGTGCTACGGCGACTGGCAGCGTCGGGCTGTCGGGCCGTGCGATGAACACCGTCGCCCCGAACTCCCCGAGCGACACCGCGAAGGCGAACCCGGCGGCGACGAGCAGCGCCCGCCGCACCATCGGCAGGTCCACCTCCCGCCACACCCGCCAGGGCGACGCCCCGAGCACGGCCGCCGCCTCCCGCAGCCGTACGTCCACCGCCCGCAGCACGGGCAGCATGGTCCGCACGACGAAGGGGACGCCGACCAGCGCCTGCGCCAGCGGCACCAGGATCCAGGTGCCGCGCAGGTCCAGCGGGGGCTCGTCCAGCGCGATCAGGAACCCGAAGCCGACGGTCACCGCGGAGACGCCCAGCGGCAGCATCAGCAGCGCGTCGAAGCCGCGGACGAAGCGGCCGGCGTCGCTCCGGGCCAGGGCGGCGGCCGCCAGCCCGCCGATCGCCACGGCGATGACGGTGGCGACCACCGCGTACTGCAGCGAGTTGCCGATCGCGTCGATCGGCGGCACGAGGAAGACGTTGCCCTCGTCGCTGGTCAGCGCCCGGTAGTAGGCGAAGTCCGGCGCGTCCAGGGAGCGTTGCACCAGCACCGCGAGCGGCAGCAGGATCAGGACGACGACGGTGACGAGGACACCGGCCAGCAGCACCCACTGCCCGGCGCCGCGCGGCCGCCGAGCCGTCACGGAGGCGTCCACCAGCCGCAACGCGGTCTCGCGCCGCCGTACGGTCCAGGCGTGCACGGCGAGGATCGCGCCGACGGCGAGGAACTGCACGATCGTGAGGACGGCCGCGGTGGACAGGTCGAAGATCTCCGAGGTCTGCCGGTAGATCTCGACCTCGAGGGTCGAGAAGGCCGGCCCGCCGAGGATCTGCACCACGCCGAAGGAGGTGAAGGTGAAGAGGAAGACCATCAGGGCGGCCGCCGCCACGGCGGGGGCGAGGGCCGGCAGGGTCACCTGACGCCAGGCCCGCAGCGGTGACGCGCCCAGCGTCCGCGCCGCCTCCTCCTGCCGCGGGTCGAGCTGCGCCCACAGCCCGCCCACCGTCCGGACCACGACCGCGTAGTTGAAGAAGACGTGCGCGAGCAGGATCGCCCACACGGTGGTGTCCAGCCGTACGCCCCACTGCTCGTCGAGCAGCCCGCCACGTCCGACGAGCGCCAGGAACGCCGTGCCGACGACGACCGTCGGCAGCACGAACGGGACGGTCACCACCGCCCGCAGCAACTGCTTGCCGGGGAAGGCGAAGCGGGCGAAGACGTAGGCGGCGGGCAGGGCGAGCAGGAGGGTGAGCGCGGTGGAGGCGAGCGCCTGCCAGGTGGTGAACCACAGGACGTGCCGGATGTCGGACTGCCCGAGCACGTCCCGGAGCCGCCCGAACCGCCACTCCCCGTCGGCGTTCAGTCCGCGCGAGACGATCGCGGCGACGGGGTAGGCGAAGAAGAGCCCGAAGAACGCGACGGGCAGGACCATGAGCCCGAGCCGCGCCGCGCTCCCCGTACGCCTCCCGGAGGTCTTCCGGGGGGCTACTTCAGGACGAGTGAGGTCCACGACTTGACCCACTGGTCGCGGTCCGCGGCGATCTTCGCCGGTTCCATGGTCTCGGGGTCCTCGGCAGGGGGCCCGTACTGGGTGAACTCGGCGGGCACGGCCGCGCCCTCGAGCACCGGGTAGACGAACATGTTGAGCGGCATGTCCTCCTGGAACTTCTTCGAGACCAGGAAGTCGATCAGCGCCTTGCCGCCCTCGCTGTTCTTCGCGTTGCTCAGCAGCCCGGCGAACTCGACCTGCCGGAAGCAGGTGCCGTCGGCGACACCGGTCGGGGCGGTGGCCGGCTTGGGGTCGCCGTAGATCACCTCGGCGGGCGGGGAGGAGGCGTAGGAGACGACGAGCGGCCGGTCGGCCCCGGCCTTCTTGCCGCCGGCCGAACCGGAGAACTCCTCGTTGTAGGCCTGCTCCCAGCCGCTGACCACCTTCACGCCGTTGGCCTTGAGCTTCTTCCAGTACCCCTCCCAGCCGTCGTCGCCGTACCGCGCGGCGGTGCCGAGCAGGAAGCCGAGGCCGGGCGAGGAGGTGGAGGCGTTCTCGGTGACGAGGAGGTTCTTGTAGGCGGGCTTGACCAGGTCGTCGAAGGTGGCGGGCGGGGCCAGCTTGCGGTCGGCGAAGTACTTCTTGTCGTAGTTGACGCAGATGTCGCCGTAGTCGACGGGGGTGACCCGGTGCTCGTCCGCGTCGAGCTGGTACCGGCTGTCGACCTGGTCGAGCCCCTTGGCCTCGTACGACTGGAAGAGATCGTTGTCGAGCGCGCGGGACAGCAGCGTGTTGTCGACGCCGAAGAAGACGTCGCCCTGCGGGTTGTCCTTGGTGAGGACGGCCTTGTTGACGGCCTGTCCGGCGTCGCCGTCCTTGAGGACCTTCACCTTGTAGCCGGACTGCTTCTCGAAGTCCGCGAGGACGTTCTCGGAGACGGCCCACGAGTCGTGGCTGACGAGGGTGACGGTCCTGGAGCCGCCGCCGGACGCGGTGTCGTCGGACGACGACGAACCGCACGCGGACAGCGTGACGAGACCGAGGCCGACGGCCGCGGCCACGAACGTCCTGGTGTGCACTGGATTCCTCCTGGGGTTGACCAGGAAGAGACGCGGCCCTGCCCGGGGCCCGCGGAGGTTCCGCCGGCCCCGGGCAGGGCGCAACAGCTCGAGTGATGACCGAACTTCCTACCCAGAATGACCTGGGCGAGGTTCAGAGGGTCTGCGGCCGGTTGCCGCACTCTCAGCGCTGTGGCGCTCCCCTGTCGGAATATGAAGGTATGAAGTTGTCCGGGATCAGACTACCGCTCGGTGGCGGCGAGCTGACCACACGCCCCGTCGATCTCCTGGCCGCGGGTGTCCCGGACGGTGACGGGCACCCCGTGCGCCGCGATCGCCTCGACGAACGCCTTCTCGTCCTCGGGCCGTGAGGCGGTCCACTTCGAGCCGGGGGTCGGATTGAGCGGGATGAGGTTGACGTGCACCGGCCGCCCCTTGAGGAGCCGCCCGAGGCGGTCACCACGCCAGGCCTGGTCGTTGATGTCCCGGATCAGGGCGTACTCGATGGACAGCCGCCGCCCGGACTTCTCGGCGTACTCGAACCCGGCGTCCAGCACCTCGCGCACCTTCCACCGCGTGTTCACGGGCACGAGGGTGTCACGCAGCTCGTCGTCCGGGGCGTGCAGCGAGATGGCGAGCCGGCACTTGAAGCCCTCGTCGGAGAACCGGTGGATGGCCGGGACCAGCCCGACGGTCGAGACGGTGATCCCGCGCTGCGAGAGCCCGAGCCCGTCCGGCGTGGGGTCGGTGAGGGCGCGGATGGCCCCGACGACCCGCTTGTAGTTGGCGAGGGGCTCGCCCATCCCCATGAAGACGATGTTGGACAGCCGGGCCGGCCCGCCCGGGACCTCCCCGTCCCGCAGCGCCCGCATCCCGTCCACGATCTGGTGCACGATCTCGGCGGTGGACAGGTTCCGGTCCAGTCCCGCCTGCCCGGTCGCGCAGAACGGGCAGTTCATGCCGCACCCGGCCTGCGAGCTGATGCACATGGTGACCCGGTCCGGGTACCGCATCAGCACCGACTCGACGAGCGTGCCGTCGAACAGCCGCCACAGCGTCTTGCGGGTGGTGCCCTGGTCGGTCGACAGATGCCGGACGACGGTCATCAGGTCCGGCAGCAGCGCCTCGCGCAGCTTGTCACGCGCGCCGGCGGGGATGTCGGTCCACTCCGCCGGGTCGTGCGCGTACCGTGCGAAGTAGTGCTGCGACAGCTGCTTCGCCCGGAACGGCTTCTCACCGATCTCCGCCACCGCCTCCTTCCGCTCGGCGGGCGAGAGGTCGGCGAGGTGCCGCGGCGGCTTCTTGGCTCCGCGGGGGGCGACGAAAGTGAGTTCTCCGGGCTTAGGCATAGCGATACCAGTGTCGCAGATCCACTCGGGTGACCTGGGCTGCGAGCCTTGCACGGTGGTCGTCGTCGGTCGTCGTTGGTCGCCTCCGGTCTTCCCTGGGTCGTCGTCGCCGACGTTGTGAGCAGCTCAGGTCACTGCTTCGGTGCCGGGGCCGTGGAGCGTCGCGGTGAGGCGTCGCAGCGACGCCTGGGCGGGCGGGCCCCAGGTGGGCTTGCCGCCCGGACGGCCGTGGACACCCGCGTCTCCGATGAAGATGCAGGCGAGGGCTTTCAACACCGCCCAGCCACGGGCGCGGCGAAGGGTCGCCGGGTCCGGGGCCGGCCGATAGGCGGCGTGGAAGCGGTCGGCGGCGCCGTCCGGCAGCAGTATCCACGCGGCGGCGAGGTCGCAGGCCGGATCGCCCGCGCAGAGGTCGCCGAAGTCGACCACGCCGCAGAAGGTGCCGTTTTCGGTGAGGACGTTGGCCGGGTGCAGGTCGCCGTGGAGCCAGACCGGCGAGCCCGTCCACTCGGGCGCGGCGACGGCGTCTTCCCAGACGGCGCGGACGGCGTCCGGGTCGGGCAGCAGCCCCTGTTCGGTGGCCGAGGCCAGCCCCCGGGCGAACGGCTCGGCATGGTCGGCCGGCGGACCCCCACGGTCGCGGCCGGTCGGCGCCCTCTCGGGGGCAGGTCGGTGAAGAGCGGTCAGGAAGGCGGCCAAGGTGTCGGCCGCCTCCTCGGCGCGCGTGGCGGGGGCGCGGTCGGCGGGCGTTCCCGGCACCCAGGTGGTGACGATCCATGGCCGCGGAAACCGCTCGGAGGGCTCGCTGAGGTGCTGCGGGACGGGGACCGGCAAGGGAAGAAGCGGGGCGAGAGCGGGAAGCCACTCGTGCTCCTTGCGCAGCAGCGCGTCCGCGGACTGCGTCGCCCAGGGCAGCCGGACGGCGAGGTCGTCGCCGAGCCGCCACAACTGGTTGTCCCAGCCACGCGCGCCGAGTTCCACAGGCAGATTGGCCAGGTCGGGGTGCTGGTCACGCAGCAGATCCCGGACCAGCGATGCGGTGATCTCGATCTCGGTGTGGGTCATGCGGAACCACGGTAGCCGGGCCGTGACCCGCCGTCGGTGACTCGGCACTTCGAGCCGCTCGAACTTCGCCGGCGCCAAGTCGCCGGTCCGCGCCGCACGCCGCTGCCCACCGCCGGTAGCCGACCCGGCCGAACCAGACCCACGCGGCTTTCAGGGTGGGCCAGACAACCGTGCGAGGTCGGCCAGCCGGCGGCCCGGGGGGACGGCGGCGCGGCGGGACCTGAGTCCCGGCAGGCCCGGCGTCCCCGCCGTGTACGCGTGCAGACGCCCGAGCCGACGGCATCACGACCCCTGCCGGGACCGTTCGATCACCGCTCGCCGTAACCCCTCCGCCAGACGAACACCTCGGTGCTCGGCCCCCGCTCGGAGAAGCGGCCCTGGGGAGACACGTCCCGCAGCAGCCGGCGCACGTCCGCCTCGAAGTCGTCCCGGCGCGGGCCGAACAGGTGCGGAGCCGCGTACGACATCGAGAACACCCAGGCGACCACGTCGTCCCCCGTCCGTTCCAGTGCCTGGCCTCCGGGCACGACATGGCGCCGGGGACCGGAGAGTCCGGCCCGGGCGTAGACGGCTGCCTCGTTGCCGGGCGTCCCGTGGGGCAGCAGACTCTGCCCGGCCCTACGGACGGGCCCGAGGTACCGCCTGACCAGCTCCTCCAGAGCGGCGTAGGGAACGGCCGGATACGGAAGGCCCTCGACGGTCCGGGTCTGCGTCTTCAGGTCAGCGATGTGCACCAGCGCCCCGCCGGGCCGGAGCATGTCCCTGACGGTCGCCGCCACCAGATCGCGGTCCATCCAGTGGAAGGACTGACCGAAGGTCGCGACGGTGAACGTCCCGAGCCCCGCGGGCAGCTCCTCGGCCCTGGCCCGCACCCACCGGGCCTTCTCTGCCACTCCCCGCTCGGCGGCCCCCCGCCCGGCCTCGGCGATCATCCCGGCGTCGGGATCCACTCCGACGACCTCGTCGAACAGGTGCGCCAGGCTCAGGGCCAGCGTGCCCGGCCCGCATCCGACGTCGAGGAGACGCCCCCGCCCGTCCAGGTCCAACACCTCGGCGAGCACGTCCGCGAGTCCGGGAGCGTAGGGAAGCCGTCCGCGCCGGTAGTAGGGGGCGGTGCCCGCGAACAACGTGTCGTCCCATTCCCAGTCGGCCGCCACGCCCGCCCACCGCCTTCATGATCTTCATGGAGATCCCGTCCCTGTCCGGCCGGCGATGATCCCACGGCTCGGCGACGACCGGGAGTCCGCCCGGCGGCCCACTCGGCGCTCCGCCCCGCCCGGCATCCCCACAGTTCCGGGGAAGCTCGCCCTCTCCATCGGCCACACACAGCGGCGACACGTCCGGGCACGCCCGACATCGAGCACTGTCACCGGAGATGCCCGACATCGCCCCTACCACCGAAGTCCCGACATCGGGCCCTGCCCCCGGTACCTACGACCGCCCCCACCCCGAGCGATCCATGACCGCGGGCCCCCGCCCGGGAAGGGACGGAGGCCCGCTCAAGCCGTGTACGGGTTGCCGGTCAGCCGGATCCCACGAACAGCACCAGCAGCAGCCACACCACCGGAGCCGTGGGCAGCAGGGAGTCCAGTCGGTCCATGATTCCGCCGTGGCCCGGCAGCAGCGTGCCCATGTCCTTGATGCCCAGGTCCCGCTTGATCATGGACTCGCCGAGGTCGCCGAGCGTGGCGCTGCCCGCGACCGCGAGGCCGAGCAGCAGACCCTGCCACCAGGTGCCGTCCTCGATGAGGAACTGCATGCACAGCGCGCCCGCCACCATCGCGAACGACACCGCGCCGAGGAGGCCCTCGCGGGTCTTGCCGGGGCTGATGCGCGGGGCGAGCTTGTGCTTGCCGAAGCGCCAGCCGATGGCGTAGGCGCCGGTGTCGCTGACGACGGTGAGGACCAGGAAGGTCAGCACGCGCTGCGCCCCGTCGTCGGCCGCGAGCATCATGGCGACGAAGGTGGCCAGGAACGGGACGTAGAAGGCCGCGAAGACACCGGCCGTGACGTCCCTGAGGTAGCCCTCCGGCGGTTCCGTCATCCGCCAGACCAGGACCGCGAGCGCGGTCAGGGCCGTGGCGACCCACGCGCCCTCGGCGCCCCGGACGTACCCGGCGACGACCATCGCGGCGCCGCCGAGCGCCAGCGGCACGAGCGGCGCCTTGATGCTCTTGCGCTCCTGCAGCCGGCTCGTCAGCTCCCACAGGCCCACGACGACGGCGATCGCTATCACGCCGACGAAGACGGCCTTGACGACGAACAGGGAGGCGACGATCACCGCGCCGAGACCGACTCCGACGCCTATGGCCGCGCCCAGGTCGCGGCCCGCGCTCTTCTTCGGTGCGGGCGCAGGCTGCGCGGCGTCGGGCATCGGATCCGAATTCTGCGGCACCGCCGCGTGGGGCTGCGCCGACGGGGTCTCGTCGCGGTACGTCTCGCTGCGGTACGGCTCACGGCCGTGGGACTGGTCGTAGGAGAAGCCGGTGCCGCCGCGGTACGTGTCGTCTCGGTACGTCTCGTCTCGGAACAAGGGGCCGCCCGGCCGGGCGGCCCCCCGGTCGTCATCCTGGTGTCCGCCGTCAGCGGGTACATCGGGGACGATGGGCATGGGGCGAGTCTGCTGCGCCTCAGGCGCATCGTACGCGGGACCCGCCGGGGCAGCCCCCTGGACAGGTCCCCGGTCGGTGGGCCCCCAGTACCCGGCCTGTGCACCGTGTGAACCGGCTTGTGGCGGAGCGCCCCAGGAAGAGTCGTTCATCAGACCTCGAGCAGCTCCGCTTCCTTGTGCTTCAGGAGCTCGTCCACCTGCGCGACGTACTTCGCGGTGGTGTCGTCGAGCTCCTTCTCCGCACGGCGGCCCTCGTCCTCGCCGACCTCGCCGTCCTTGACGAGCTTGTCGATGGCGTCCTTGGCCTTGCGGCGGACCGAGCGGATGGACACCTTGGCGTCCTCGCCCTTGCCCTTGGCGACCTTGATGTACTCGCGGCGGCGCTCCTCGGTGAGCTCGGGGAACACCACCCGGATGATGTTGCCGTCGTTGCTCGGGTTGACGCCCAGGTCGGAGTCGCGGATCGCCTGCTCGATGTTGCGCAGCGCGCTCTTGTCGAACGGGGTCACGACCGCCATGCGCGGCTCCGGCACGGAGAACGAAGCCAGCTGGTTGATCGGCGTCGGCGCGCCGTAGTAGTCGGCCACGATCTTGTTGAACATCGCCGGGTGCGCACGGCCGGTGCGGATCGCGGCGAAGTCCTCCTTGGCGACCACGACGGCCTTCTCCATCTTCTCCTCGGCTTCGAGGAGGGTCTCTTCGATCACCACTTGCTCCTGCGTGTCTTGAGTAGGCCCGGCTGCGGTTCCCTGCGGGGGCGGCGGCCGGCTGCGTCGCGTCTTCTTCCTGCACGGTTCCCGACCGGCAGGACATTGTCCATCCCCCGACCAGGGTCCGTCCCCCGGTCAGGTGTTGTCGTACGAACCCCGGTACTGACCGGTCGGACCGGAGGGTTCACCGGTCAGGCCCGGCTGCCTTGGTCACCCACAAGCGTGCCGATCTTCTCACCCTTGACGGCCCGCGCGATATTGCCCTCGGCCAGAAGCTCGAAGACGAGGATCGGGAGCTTGTTGTCGCGGCACAGCGTGATCGCCGTGGCGTCGGCGACCTTCAGCTCCCGCGTGATGACCTCGCCGTAGCCGAGGGAGTCGAACTTGACCGCCTCCGGGTTGGTCTTCGGGTCGGAGTCGTAGACGCCGTCCACGCCGTTCTTGCCCATCAGCAGCGCCTCGGCGTCGATCTCCAGGGCGCGCTGCGCGGCGGTGGTGTCGGTGGAGAAGTACGGCATGCCCATACCGGCGCCGAAGATGACCACCCGGCCCTTCTCCAGGTGGCGCACGGCGCGCAGCGGGATGTACGGCTCGGCGACCTGGCCCATGGTGATGGCGGTCTGGACCCGGCTGTCGATGCCCTCCTTCTCCAGGAAGTCCTGGAGGGCGAGGCAGTTCATCACCGTGCCGAGCATGCCCATGTAGTCCGAGCGGGCCCGGTCCATGCCGCGCACCTGGAGTTCGGCGCCGCGGAAGAAGTTGCCGCCGCCGATGACGACCGCGATCTGCGCGCCGTCGCGCACGACGGCCGCGATCTCACGGGCGATCTTGTGCACCACGTCGGGGTCCACGCCCAGGCCGCCACCGCCGGAGAATGCCTCTCCGGACAGCTTCAGCAGGAACCGGCCGCGTACTTTGCCGTCGTCGCTCTTCTGGGCCTTGGTGGTCATGGGAGATCCCGCCTCTTTCACGTGGTGCACATACGAAGAAGGCCATTGCCGGTGGGGTGTCGTTCGCAACCCATGCGCGGCAATGGCCTCCTCGTCAGATCTGCTGTCGTCCGTCACGCGTCCAGTGACGGCGTACCCCGGACGACTGCTGCCGACCCTATCGGGGCCGGGCGTCCGTCGCGGTACGGACTCAGATGCCGACCTTGATGCGCGTGAAGCGCTTCAGGGTGACACCGGCCTCGTCCAGGACCTTCTGGACGGACTTCTTGTTGTCGAGCGCGTACGGCTGGCCGAGCAGCGTGGCGTCCTTGAAGAAGCCGTTGAGGCGACCCTCGACGATCTTGGCGATCGCGGCCTCGGGCTTGCCCTCGGCGCGGGTGGTCTCCTCGGCGATGCGGCGCTCGGACTCGACGACCTCGGCCGGCACGTCCTCCTTGGAGAGGTACTTCGGCGCGAAGGCGGCGATGTGCTGGGCGACGCCCTTGGCGACCTCGGCGTTCGGCTTGTCCAGCTCGACGAGGACACCGATCTGCGGGGGCAGGTCGGGCATCGTGCGGTGCATGTACGCGATGACGAAGCCGTCGGCGAACTGCGCGAAGCGGTCCAGGACGATCTTCTCGCCGAGGTTGGCGTTGGCCTCGTCCACGAACGCCTGGACGGTCTTGCCGGGCTCGATCTCGGAGGCGAGCAGGGCCTCGAGGTCGGCCGGGGAGGTCTTGGCGACGTGCTCCGCGATCGCGTTGGCGGCAGCCTGGAACTTCTCGCCCTTGGCGACGAAGTCCGTCTCGCACTTCAGCTCGACCAGAACGCCGGAGGAGTTGTCGTCGGCGATGATCGAGACCACGGCGCCGTTCTCGGCGGAGCGGCCCTCGCGCTTGGCGACGCCCTTCTGGCCCTTGATGCGGAGCGCCTCGACGGCCTTCTCGACGTTGCCCTCGGCCTCGTCCAGCGCCTTCTTGCAGTCCATCATGCCGGCGCCGGTGAGCTCGCGGAGCTTCTTGACGTCGGCGGCGGTGTAGTTCGCCATGAGTCTGTGAATCTTTCTCGAAGTCTGGAAGATCGGAGATCTGCACGGTCTGCGATCTACATGGAGATGTAGATCTCCGACTCTGCGCTGACCAACGGGTGAACGGCGGGAGCGGATTTCATGTCACCGCTCCCGCCGTCAACTCTGACGCTGACGGTCAGGCCTGCTCGCCCTCGGCGGCCGGAGCCTCGGCCGGAGCCTCGGCGGGGGCCTCAGCGGCGGCCGGGGCCTCCGCGGCGGGGGCCTCCTCGGCCTTCTTCTCGCCCTCGAGCAGGTCGCGCTCCCACTCGGCGAGCGGCTCGCCCGCGGCCTTCTCGCCCTTGCCCTCGGCGGCGACGCCGGAGCGGGCGATGAGGCCCTCGGCGACGGCGTCGGCGATCACACGGGTGAGCAGGGTGACGGAGCGGATCGCGTCGTCGTTGCCCGGGATCTTGTAGTCGACCTCGTCGGGGTCGCAGTTGGTGTCGAGGATGGCGACCACCGGGATGTTGAGCTTCCGGGCCTCACCGACCGCGATGTGCTCCTTCTTGGTGTCCACGATCCAGACGGCGCTGGGGACCTTGGACATCTCGCGGATACCGCCGAGGGTCTTCTCCAGCTTGGCCTTCTCGCGGGAGAGGACCAGGAGCTCCTTCTTGGTCAGACCGGACGCGGCGACGTCCTCGAAGTCGATCTGCTCGAGCTCCTTGAGGCGCTGCAGACGCTTGTAGACGGTCGAGAAGTTGGTGAGCATGCCGCCCAGCCAGCGCTGGTTGACGTAGGGCATGCCGACGCGGGTGGCCTGCTCGGCGATGGCCTCCTGCGCCTGCTTCTTCGTACCGACGAACATGACCGTGCCGCCGTGGGCGACGGTCTCCTTGACGAACTCGTAGGCGCGGTCGATGTACGACAGCGACTGGAGCAGGTCGATGATGTAGATGCCGTTGCGCTCGGTGAAGATGAAGCGCTTCATCTTCGGGTTCCAGCGACGGGTCTGGTGACCGAAGTGGACGCCGCTCTCCAGCAGCTCCCGCATCGTGACGACGGCCATGGCCGCTCTCCTTGAATTTCTCGGTTGTGCCGCGGAAGCCGGACGGCTCCCGCGCCTGACGCCCGCGGTGCGCCGAGCCACTGAGGACCGAGGGGCGCGGATACCGGAGACCGACGGTGTCGGCCCCGGTATTGGGGCGTGCGAAGTCGACCCGGTGACCCGGATCGCCAGAAGAAGTGTACGGGACCCGCGGGGCGCCGGGTGACGCCGCTGTCCACAACCCGCGGTCGGTCCACAGGTCCCGGCCGTGATCGGCGGCTGCGCGGGACCGTTCCCGCATGGACGTGAAGCGTTGTGCGGCCCTGCTGCTGGGCCTTGTGATCACCGCGGTGGCCTCGTTCGCCCGGGCGGCTCCGGCACCACCGGCTCCCGCCGCCCCTCCCCCGCCGGCACCGGTCCCGGCGATCGGCCGGTCCTGGCCCGTGGGGACGCGCCCTGCGGTGCTGCGCGGCTGGGAACCCCCGGCGACCGTGTACGCCCGCGGCCACCGGGGCGTGGACCTGGCGGCCCCGGCCGGCAGTCCGGTCCGCGCGGTGACGGCGGGCCGGGTCTCCTTCGCGGGGCGGGTGGCGGGGAGGGGGGTGGTGTCCGTGGAACTGGCGGGCACGGACCTGCGTACGACGTACGAACCGGTGACGGCGTCGGTGCGGAAGGGGGACGAGGTGGCGGCGGGCGAGCCGGTGGGGACGGTGGAGGCCACGGGCTCGCACTGCGCGGTCACGTGTGTGCACTGGGGGCTGCTGAGGGGCGAGGCCTACCTGGACCCGCTGTCGCTGCTTCCGCCGTGGCTCCTGCGGAGGGGGCCGTCGAGACTGCTGCCCGTACTCGGAGTGCCGCTGCCATAGGCGCCCTTCGGAGGCGGGTGCCGGATTCGCTCGGTCGTGCCGCCCGGGGCTTCGGGGTACCGCGGTCGGGCGGAAGCCGAGTGGGGGAGGGTGGGCGCGGCGGCGCCGGACTGCGCCACCCGCACCGGTCGCAGCGCGGCCCCTCAGGCATCGACGGGCGACGCGCCCCGGCACCGATGCCGGGGACCGTCCGCAGGAAGACGGCGATGCGGAGCATCGGCAACCGACGACAACGCCGCAGACGTGCGTGCCGGAGCCCGCGTCCGCGGCGCGATCCGAACGACGGGCCTCAGCCCCGGACCCCTCGCAGCGCCATCCGCACGGCCGCCTCCGTCACCGCCGACGGCTCTTCGGCCCCCAGCTCGATCCGCCGCACGGCCGCGTCGACGACACCCTGCACCAGCATCGCCGCGAGCCGGGGCTCCCCGTGGCCCATCTCCCCCAGCGCCTCGACGATCATCGCGACGAGTCCGCCGTGCGCGGCGCGGATCTTCTCCCGCGCCCCGGCGTCGAGCTCGCTCGCCGAGATCGCCACGACGGCCCGGTGGCGCCGGTCCTCCACCAGCGCCAGCTGCCGCCGCACATAGGCGTCGACCTTGGCCTCCGGACCGTCCGCCGCGGCCATGGCCGCCTCGACCTCCGCCGCCCACACGGGGAAGTCGACCTCGCACAGTTCCTCGACCACGGCCGCCCGCGACCGGAAGTACTCGTACACGGACGACCGCGCCAGGCCCGTCCGCTCGGCGAGGGCGGGGAAGGTCAGCGCCTCCGTCCCGCCTTCGGACAGCAACGAGCGAGCCGCGTCCAGCAGGGCGGCTCGCTGCATCGACCGGTGCTCGGCCACGGAGGCCGCTCGAATCCTTGGCACGTCGACCACTCTACGGACGCCGCACCGCCGACGGGAGTGGCGCCGCCCGCACGGCCCACATCCAGCCAGGTCACCGACCGAAGCTCGCCAGTTTCGCGCGCAACTGGAGTACGGACTTCGTGTGGATCTGACTGACCCTGCTCTCGGTGACGCCCAGCACGTTCCCGATCTCGGCCAGCGTCAGGCCCTCGTAGTAGTACAGGGTCACGACCGTCTTCTCCCGCTCGGGCAGTGTGTTGATCGCCCGTGCCAGGAACCGCCGCAGCTCCCGGTCCTCCGCCACCTCCACGGGGTTGTCCGCGGCGGTGTCCTCCAGCGTGTCCATGACGCTGAGTCCGTCCCCGCCCTCACCGCCGACGTGCAGCAGCTCCTCCAGCGCCACCACGTTGGCCAGCGAGAGCTGGCTGAACACCGCGTGCAGTTCGTCGACCGCGATGCCCATCTCGGCGGCGACCTCGCACTCCGTCGGCGTCCGCCGAAGGCGCGCCTCCAGCGTCGCGTACGCCCGCTCCACGTTCCGCGCCTTCTGCCGCACGGACCGCGGGATCCAGTCCAGCGCCCGCAGCTCGTCGATCATCGCGCCCCGGATCCGGGTGATCGCGTAGGTCTCGAACTTGATCTCCCGGTCGATGTCGAACTTCTCGATCGCGTCGATCAGGCCGAACACCCCGGACGAGACGAAGTCCGCCTGCTCCACGTTGGGCGGCAGCCCGACGCTCACCCGGCCGGCCACGTACTTGACCAGCGGCGAGTAGTGCAGGATCAGCTGCTCCCGCAGCCGCTCGTCCCCCGTCGCCTTGTACGACCGCCACAGCTCGTCGAGCGTCGAGGGAGCGGGCGGCCGCACGCTGCCACCGTCGCGGGCGGCTGGGGGGATCGCCGCCCGGTCGGACCCGGAGGTGTGCTGGGGCATTCGTCGCCTTGTGCCGTTCTGCCGTGAAGTACGTGGGGTCGAGGGTGTGTGAGTGAGCTGTCGTACCGGTCTCGAGTCGTGCCGTGTCGGTCGCAGTGGTGCCGTGTGGTGCAGAGCTGCCGGTCTGTACCGGAATCCTCGTGAGCGTAGCGTGACTGGAGTGTCGCGGTGCGCGAAGGACGTGGGGAGACCTGTGCCCGGATGCGGCCCGACGGGCGACCCGCCGGGGCGGGACGCTCGCCGCCGCCGCCCGGCCGAGCGCGTCAACTGCGGGTGTTTCCAAGGGGTTCGGCGTTCCCCCGGACGGCCGAACCCCGTCGGTCAACACGAGCGTCCTCTCCCTCGAACGGAGACCATCGCCTGGCGTGTCAACTTCCAGCCGTCGTCATGTCGTTCGACGTAACCGAGTGCCCTGAGTTCGTACAGCCTGGCGATCGCGTCGTCCTGGGTGGTCCGGGCCTCGCGGGCGATCTCGTCGACGGCCGCGGCCCGGCGGCCGGGGAGGGCGGACAGGATCCGTCGGGCGCCCGGTTCGAGCAGGTCGCGCGGCAGCACCGGTCCGCGTCGCTCCGGAGCCAGCTCCCCCATGTCGCCGACCAGTTCCACGACCTCCGCTGCGTCGGTGACCAGCACGGCCTCCTCCCGCAACAGCTCGTGCACCCCCGCCGACAGGCCGCTGGTGGCCGGCCCGGGTACTCCCATCGTGTGCCGTCCCAGCCGTTGCGCCGCCCGGGCGGTGACCAGCGAGCCGCTGCGGTGGGCGGCCTCGACGACGACCGTGCCCCGGGTGAGCGCGGCGATCACCCGGTTGCGCAGCACGAACCTGCTCTGTGTCGGGTGGTCGCCCGGTGGCAGTTCCCCCACCACCAGGCCCTGTTCCGCGATCCGGTTGATCAGTCCCGTGTGGCCGCGCGGGTAGGGCCGGTCGACCCCGCAGGCGAGGACGGCGACGGTGGCGCCGCCCGCGCCGAGAGCGCCCCGGTGCGCGGCGCCGTCGACGCCGTAGGCACCGCCGGAGACCACCACCCAGCCGCGCTCGGCGAGGCCGGCGGCGAGGGTGACCGCCATGTGGGCGCCGTACTCGGTGCAGGCGCGGGCGCCGACCACCGCGACCGAGCGCAGCGCCCACATCCGCAGGCTGGGCCGGCCCCGGATCCACAGGCCGAGGGGGCGGGCGTCGCCGAGGTCGTCCAGCGGCCCGGGCCACTCGGCGTCCGAGGGGCAGACGAACCGCACCCCGGCCGCTCGGGCGTCGGCCAGGTCGCGGGCCGGGTCGGCCTGCTCGGCCCGGGCGCGCAGTCCGGCCCACCGCCGCGCGGTCACCCCGGGAAGCGGCTCCCCCTGGCCTTGAAGCCGCCGCACCACCTCGGCGATCCCGCGCTCCCGCAGCCACTGCCCGCCGACCGTGTCACCGGGTTCGAGGACCCGGGCCAGGAAGACCCGGGCGAGCCGTTCCTCGTCCGGTTCGGCGGCGCCGGTCATGTCAGGGCTCCAAGGGCCATCGGCACCCCGCGTGGCACTCCGGTGCGCAGTTGCAGCGCCAGGGCGACGTCCGAGGCGTCGGGCCGGTCGTGGCCGAGGAGGTCGGCGACGGTCCAGGCGACGCGCAGGACCCGGTCCAGCCCACGCGCGGTGAGGACGCCCCGCTCCAGGTTCCGTTCGGCCTCGTCCATGGCGCCGATCGCGGGATGCCAGCGGTTGCGCAGCTCCCGCCCCGGCACTTCGCCGTTGGTCCGCCAGGGGGTGCCGGCGAGTCGGGCCGCGGCGCGTTCCCGGGCGGCCCGGACGCGGTCGGCGACGACCGCCGTGGACTCGCCTCCGGGCCCGCGGTGGGCGAGTTCGGTCCGGCTGACCGGGTCCACCTCGACGCGCAGGTCGACCCGGTCCAGCAGCGGCCCGGAGAGCCGGGCCTGGTAGCGGCGGATCGCCGAGGGCGGGCACTCGCAGAGGGTGTCGCGCTGCGAGAAGCGACCGCAGGGGCAGGGATTGGCCGCGAGCACCATCAGGAACCGCGCCGGGAACCGCACCACGCCCGCGCTGCGCGCGATCACGACGTGCCCGGCCTCCAGGGGCTGGCGCAGGGCGTCCAGGGCCCGGCTGCTGAATTCCGGGGTCTCGTCCAGGAAGAGCACCCCTCGGTGAGCCATCGACACGGCGCCGGGGCGGGCGATGTTGGCGCCGCCTCCGACGAGCGCCTGCATCGTGGCCGAGTGGTGCGGGGCGCAGTACGGCGGGAGGTCGATCAGCGGCTTGCCGGGCGGCAGCAGCCCGGCCACCGAGTGCACCGCCGTGACCTCCAGGGACTCCTCCCGGCCGAGCCGGGGCAGTACGGCCGGGAGCCGCTCGGCGAGCATCGTCTTGCCGGCTCCCGGTGGCCCTTCCAGGAAGAGGTGGTGTCCGCCGGCCGCGGCCACCTCCACCGCCGTCCGCGCCGAGCGCTGGCCCACGACGTCCGCGAGGTCGTGCCCGTGGTCCTGCTGGGCGGCGCCGGCGCTGTGCATGCCGGTGGCCGCGGCCGTCCCGGGCATCCGCAGGCCGGCCATGAGCGGATCGGGCCGGCCCTCGTCGTCCGGGTCCTCGTCGGGCACGGGCTCGTCGGCGAGGACGGCGATCAGCTGCCGCAGGCTGCGCACGCCGAGCACGGAGACGCCCGGGACCAGCGAGGCCTCGGCGGCGGCGCACTCGGGTACGACCACCTGCTCGTAGCCTGCGTCGGCGGCGGCCAGCACCGCGGGCAGGATGCCCCGGACGGGCCGCACCCGCCCGTCGAGGCCCAGCTCTCCGATCATCACGATGTCCGCGAGCACCCTGGGGTCGATCCGCTCGGCCGCGCCCAGCACCGCGCTGGCGACGGCGAGATCGAAACCGCTGCCCGCCTTGGGCACCGACGCGGGGCTGAGCCCGACGGTGAGCTTCTTCTGCGGCCACTCGCCGCCGGAGTTGACCACGGCGGCCCGCACCCGGTCCCGGCTCTCGCTCAGGCTCTTGTCCGGCAGCCCCACCAGGGTGAAGGCCGCGACCCCGGGTTCCAGGTCCGCCTGGACCTCGACCACGACCCCTTCCACGCCGACCAGCGCCACCGAGCAGGTCCGTGCGAACCCCATCTCAGGCCACCCCCCGCACGTGCTCGACCACGGCGGCCCCGCGGCGGGGCAGCACGACGCCGACCAGGTCGATGCGGACGCCGCCGGGCGGGGCGCCCCCGTGCGCCTCGATCCACCGCTCGGCGAGGTCGCGCAGGCGCCGCGCCTTCTCCGGCGTCACCGCCGCCATGGGGTGCTGGAAACCACCGTCCCGGCGGGTCTTGACCTCACAGACGACCAGGACGTCGCCGTCCCGCGCGACGATGTCGATCTCGCCGCTCCTGCCGCAGCGCCAGTTGCGCCCCAGGAGCGTCATCCCGGCTTCGGCCAGCCGCCGGGCGGCCAGTTCCTCGCCGTACTTGCCGAGTGCGCCTCGTGCCAGATCCGTGTTCATGTCGGCACCACCTCCGGCGCCCACGTTCACGCATTCACGGCACCGGAAAGGATCTTGGTGCGCAACTCGGCGACTGTGGACAACTCCGTCACCCACAGGGGGTCGGCTCAGCCGCCCGGAAGCTCCAGGTCGCTCTTGTTCAGCTCCTCGATGTTCACGTCCTTGAACGTGAGTACCCGCACCTGCTTCACGAACCGAGCCGGCCGGTACATGTCCCACACCCAGGCGTCCGCCATGGACACCTCGAAGAACACTTCGCCCTGGACCGAGTGCACCTGCATCTCGTAGTCGTTGGTCAGGTAGAAACGCCGCTCGGTCTCGATCACGTATTTGAACAGACCGACGACATCGCGGTACTCCCGGTAGAGCTTCAGCTCCATCTCGGTCTCGTACTTCTCGAGGTCCTCGGCGCTCATGGCATGTTCCCCTTCAGCCGTGCGATCCCCCCATTGTGCGCCAGTCCCGTGAGCCGCTAGACGATTTCCGTGTCAAGGGTTACGGGGCCGGCCGGGGGACCTTCGTCGAGCAGCCTGCTCAGCAGCTCGGCGAGTCTGGTCGGATACACCGTCTCATGTGCCCGGGCGAGTTCCTGACACGTCCACCAGCGCGCTCCGGCGACACTGCGCCGCTCCAGCTCGGTCAGGGCGGTGGCCCCGGTCGCCGTCACGCTCGTACGGGCCAGGTAGTACCACTCGTCCTGGTTCCAGCGGCGGCCCGCGAACGGGAAGGAGCACGTCCGCCGCCACACCACCGGGCCGAGTGCGACGTCGGTGATGCCCGTCTCCTCGGCGAGTTCCCTCAGCGCGGCCTCTTCACGGGTCTCGTCGCCCTCCACACCGCCGCCGGGCGTGAACCACCAGTCGTCGGCCGGATCGTCCGGCTCGTGGCCGTGCAGCAGCAGAACGCGGTCCTCGGGATCGAGGAGGACCACCCGGGCCACCTTGCGCAGCGCGCCCTCGGAGAGGTCGGCGCTCACGTCCGTCGTCTCAGCGGACACCGGCGGGCTCCGGGCGGGGACGGCGGGAGGCACGCTTGGCGATCGGGCCGTACGCGCCGCCGCCGAGGACGAGGACCGCGCCGGCGACGATCAGCCAGCCGATCGTCGGCAGCGGCCCCGGCCGGGAGAGGGTGCCGAGCGTCTCGAAGCCGGTGGGACGCTTCAGCATGCCGCTCATGGGCCAGACGACGGCGTCGACGCGGGCCTTGACGGCGGTGCGCGCGACGGTGCCGCCGGCCGCGTCCGTGAGGTGGGCGGTGGAGTCCAGGGAGCCCTGGCGTTCGTCACCGAGCAGGAACAGCCGGCCCTCGGGGACCTTCACGGTCGGGAAGTTCTTGATCTCGGCGAGGGTGCCCTCGGGCAGATACGGTTCCTCGATCCGCTTGCCGTTGACGGTCAGCTTGCCGTCCGTGCAGCAGGAGACCGTGTCGCCGCCGACCGCGACGACCCGCTTGACCACGGGGGCGTTGCTCGCCCAGGTCTTGTCCGTGAAGACCACGACGTCCCCGCGGCGCACCTCGTCGCCGTCCACCACCTGGGCCAGCACCCGCTCGCCGGCGTCGATCGTCGGGGCCATGGAGCTGGTGGGCACGGTGTACGGCCGGTAGATCAGCGCGGCCCAGCCGAAGCCGCCCAGGAACAGCACGAGGCCCAGCGCGACGGCCGCACCGGACAGGCGCTGTCCGGTCCGGCTGCCCGCCGGGCCACCGCTGGTGCCACCGCTTCGCGGGGCCGTACGCGTCGTGCTCTCGCCACCCATGGATCCGCACCCTACCCGGCGGTACCGAGCCGGGTCAGCCCTTCCTCCCCGGCCGTGGCCGCAAATGGGAAAGGGTTTGCCGAGCGGGTGGCCGGGGTCAGCGCGCCTGGGCCGCCTGCGCGCGCCGGCGGCGCCACAGGGCCACCGGGAGGACGCCGGCGAGGGCGAGACCCTCCGGGGCGACCGTGAGGGCGGTGGAGGCGGCGGCCCCGGTGTTCAGCCCGTCCTGGTCGAAGGTGTCCGGCACCGGCAGCGTGCCCCAGCGGTTGATGGGCCAGGCCTTGACGATGGCACGGCCGACGACCTTGTCGACGGGGACCATGCCGTGGTTCTTGTCGGACTGGTTGTAGCGGGAGTCGCGCGAGTTCTGGCGGTGGTCGCCCATGACCCAGATGTAGCCCTCGGGGATCTTTACCGTGAACTGGCCGCCCGAGTCGTCCATGCTGCACGGGGTGTTGCCCGGGTACACGTACGGTTCGTTCAGCGCCTTGCCGTTGACCGTCAGAGGGCCCGTCTTCTTGCAGGAGACGGTGTCGCCGCCAACGCCGACCACGCGCTTGATCAGGTCCTTCTCCTCCGCGGACGGCATCAGGCCGATCCAGCTGAGGAAGGTCTGGATGGCGTTCGGGTCGGCGGTGGGCTCCCCCGCGAGCCAGTTGTCCGGGTCGTGGAAGACGACGACCTCACCGCGCTCGGGCTCGGAGCCGAACCACGGGGTCAGCTTGTCGACGAGGACGCGGTCACCCTCCTGCAGGGTGTTCTGCATCGAGTCGGAGGGGATCGAGAACGCCTGCACCAGGAACGTCTTGATCAGCAGCGCGAGAACGAGCGCGATGCCGATCAGGATCGGCAGCTCCTTCCAGAAGGAGCGCTGCTTCTTCGCACCAGGGGTCCCGTCGTCCGGCCCCGGCCCCGTCCCGGGGGGCTGCCCGTCACCGGGGCCGTCGCCCCCGGCCACCGGGGAGTCACTCCCGGAGGTCACGGCGTCGTCCGTACCCGGGCCGGCCGCATCCACGGGACGTCCGCGGTGCTCCTCGCCGCCGTGCCCGGACCGTGCGCCAACCGCCACATCCCCCACGCCAACTCCTTACTCTGTGCCGCTGCCTGCCCCAGGTACGACGCAGGCCCACCACTCCCATAACGAGCGGGAGTTCCGCAGGGCTCGGGAGTCGGATCGTTCCGTTCGGATCGTCGGAAGCAACCCTATGCGACGTCTCGTGGGACGCGGCCGCGCCGACCGCCGAGTCGGCCACGGAAGAAAAGGTTTGCGGTTCCTTGAGGGTGTTCCAGTGGCCCAGGGGCCAGGCGATGACCATGGCGCGTCCCACCACCTCGTCCTCGGAGACGGTTCCGCCGTAGTCGGTGTCCTGGTGGGCGCGGGAGTCCGCCGAGTTGTCCCGGTGGTCGCCCATCACCCACAACCGCCCCTGGGGGACGGTGACGTCGAACGGGGTGCTGGAGGGGGCGTTCCCCGGGTAGAGGTAGTCGGCCTCGTTCAGCGGAACGCCGTTGACCGTGACCCGCCCTTGCGTGTCACAGCACTGGACGCGGTCGCCACCCACGCCGACGACCCGCTTGATGAGGTCCTTCTCGTCGTCGGACGGCAGCAGACCGATGAAGGTGAGCGTTTCCTTGACCTGCTTGACGACGACGGGGTCGTCCTTCTTCACGGTGGTCTGCTCGTCCTGCAGCCAGCCGCCGGGGTCCTTGAAGACGACGACGTCCCCGCGCTCGGGCTTGGAGCCGAACCAGGGGGTGAACTTGTCCACCAGGACACGGTCGCCGATCTGGATCGTCTGCTCCATGGAGCCGGACGGGATCACGAAGGCCTGCACGAGAAAGGTCTTCAGGACCAGTGCTATGAGGACGGCGACGCCGACGAGGAGCGGGATCTCCCGGACGGCGCTGCGCCTGCGCTTGCGCTTGACCTTGCGCTGGAGCTTGCGCCGTTCAGCGCGCGTGCGGCCGCCGGAGGGGCCGGCGGCCCGCCGCACACCGGTGGGCAGGAGGTTGTCCGCGGCACTGCTGGGCACGCCGCGGGGCTTGCCGCGGTTACCCATGGGCGCCCGCCGCGTTCTTCGCGGGCCGCGCCGCTTCCGGCGAGGCGTCCGCCGCGGGCACGCGCGCGTAGGCGCTCGGGCGGTGCAGGCGGGTGAGATGGGCGTAGGGCCAGACGATCCAGTCGGCGCGGCCGATCACCCGGCCGACGGGGATCATGCCGCCGCCGGGTGAGCCGAGGTGGTCGCGGGAGTCGCTGGAGGCACTGCGGTGGTCGCCGAGGACGAACAGGGCGCCCTCGGGCACCTCCACGTCGAAGGTCACCGTGGACGGGCTGTCACCCGGAAACAGGAACGTCGACTCGTCGACCGGCCGGCCGTTCACCTGGAGCCTCCCTTCCTCGTCGCAGCAGACCACGTGGTCTCCGCCTACACCCACAACGCGCTTGATGTAGTCGGCGTCCCCGAAATACCCGGTGCCGTCGAACACAACCACCTCGCCGCGCCGCGGCTCGGCACCGAAACGGTACGCCAACTTATTTACGAGAACGCGGTCACCGATCCTCAATCCGTTCTCCATCGATCCGCTGGGAATCTGGAACGGTTTGGCCACGAAAGCGTTGAGGAGCAGCAGAAACAGCAGGCAGATCAACAGGGTGAGGCTGAACCGGCCGCCTGGGAGCCAGTTCGTGATCCCTGCCACCAACGCGAAACGCGACCGTTCCTCCGCTCCCTCCGCGGCCGGGGCGTCCCCGGAGTCGGAAGGGTGGGAGGAGCGGTCGCGCTCCGTCGGCTGTGCTTCGGTGTCCATCGGGGCCCGATGCTATCCGGCCCCGCTCTGAACCCCTGAGCGCGCTCAGTTGTCGCGCTTCTCCTTGATCTTCGCGGCCTTGCCGCGCAGCTCGCGCAGGTAGTACAGCTTGGCGCGACGCACGTCACCGCGGGTGACGAGCTCGATCTTCTCCACGATCGGGGTGTGCACCGGGAAGGTGCGCTCGACGCCGACGGAGAAGGAGACCTTGCGGACCGTGAAGGTCTCGCGGACACCGGCGCCCTGGCGGCGGATCACAACGCCCTTGAACTGCTGCACACGGGAGCGGTTGCCCTCGATGACGCGGACGTGGACGTTGACGGTGTCACCCGGGCGGAAGGCCGGGACGTCGCTGCGCAGCGACGCGGCGTCGACGGAGTCGAGCAGGTGAGACATTTCGTCTGCTTTCTTCGCTGATGCCACAGGTCATCAACGGAACTAGAGGTTCTGGGTGAGAGTCGTGCGCGTCGGGGCGGGCGTCGTTTCCCCCTGTGGCAGGGGCGCACACCGGACGGCGCACAACAGCGGCCTATTCTTCCACGCCCTCGGTCCTGCGCCAAAATCGCCCGTGCGGCTCCCCCTCGGGGTCGGGCTCCCAGCCCAGGATGGAGAGCATCTCACGGTCCTTCTTGTCGAAGGCCTTGGGGTCGCAGCGCTCGATCAGGTCCGGCCGGTTGGCCGTCGTACGCCTCAGGGCCTCGTCGCGGCGCCAGCGGGCGATCTTCCCGTGGTGGCCGCTGAGCAGCACCTCGGGTATCTCCCGGCCGCGCCAGGCGGGCGGCTTGGTGTAGACGGGGCCCTCCAGGAGGTTGGCCATGGCGCCGGGGGCGAAGGAGTCGTCGCGGTGGGACTCGGCGTTGCCGAGCACCCCGGGCAGCAGCCGGGCCACGGCCTCGGTGACGACGAGCACGGCCGCCTCGCCGCCGGCGAGGACGTAGTCGCCGATGGACACCTCGTAGACCGGTATGCGGGTGGCGTACTCGTCGACGACGCGCCGGTCGATGCCCTCGTAGCGGGCCGGCGTGAAGATCAGCCAGGGGCGCTCGGAGAGTTCGACGGCGAGTTCCTGGGTGAAGGGACGGCCGCTGGGGGTCGGGACCACGAGCGCGGGAGCGTGCGCGCCGGTCTCATAACCGTCGGCGAGGACGGAGTCCAGGGCGTCGCCCCACGGCTCGGTCTTCATGACCATGCCGGGGCCCCCGCCGTACGGGGTGTCGTCGACGGTGTTGTGGCGGTCGTACGTCCACTGCCGCAGGTCGTGCACATGGACGTTGAGCTGTCCACGCGCGCGTGCCTTGCCGACCAGGGAGACGTTCAGCGGGTCGAGGTACTCGGGGAAGATCGTGACGACGTCGAGCCTCATGCGTCCTCGTCCCGGGAGGAGTCGATCACGGCGCGGTCGTCGATGAGGCCGGGCGGCGGGTCGATGACCGCCCGCTGCTCCTCCAGGTCGACGTCGGTGACGATCTCCTCGACGAACGGGATCAGCACCTCGGTGCCGTCCGGCCGTTCGACGATGAAGAGGTCCTGCGAGGGCAGGTGCGAGATCTCGGTGATCCGGCCGACCTCCACGCCGTCCTCGGTCACCACGTCGAGGTCGATCAGCTGGTGGTCGTAGTACTCGTCCTCGCCCTCGGGGAGTTCCTCGGGGTCCACCTCGGCGATCAGGAGCGTGTTGCGCAGGGCCTCGGCCGCGTTGCGGTCGGCGACGCCCTCGAAGCGCAGGAGGAGACGGCCGCTGTGCACCCGGCCGGTCTCGATCGTGAGCGGACCGGCCGAAGCGGGGTCCGTGGACAGTACGGCGCCGGGGGCGAGCCTCAGTTCCGGCTCGTCGGTGCGGACCTCGACGGTGACCTCGCCCTTGACGCCGTGGGCGCGGCCGATCCGTGCGACTACGAGCTGCACTGTTCGAAGATCTCCTGTCGTACTGTCGTCGTGACTGTCTCAACGACTGCGGGCCGGGGACGGCCCAGTGGCCCTCCCCGGCCCGAGCCGGTTGCGATAAGCGTCAGCGGACGTGGTCGACGTCGACGAGGTCGACGCGGACACCGCGGCCGCCGATGGCGCCCACGACGGTGCGCAGGGCGCGTGCGGTGCGGCCGTTGCGGCCGATCACCTTGCCGAGGTCGTCCGGGTGGACCCGGACCTCGAGCACGCGTCCGCGGCGCAGGTTGCGCGAGGCGACCTGCACATCGTCAGGGTTGTCGACGATGCCCTTCACGAGGTGCTCAAGCGCCTCTTCGAGCATGCTGCTCAGGCCTCGGTCGACTCGGAGGACTCGGCGGCCGCCTCGTCCTTCTTCTCGGCCTTCTTCTTCTGGGTGATCGCCTCACCCTTGCCCTCGTCCTCGCCACCCAGGGCCTCGAACGACGGGCGCGCCTTCTTCGGCTCGGCGACCAGCAGCGGAGCCGGGGCGGGCTCGCCCTTGAACTTCTGCCAGTCGCCGGTCTTCTTCAGGATGGCGAGCACGGGCTCGGTCGGCTGGGCGCCGACACCGAGCCAGTACGCCACGCGCTCCGCGTCGACCTCGATGACCGACGGGTTGTACGTCGGGTGGTACTTGCCGATCTCCTCGATCGCACGGCCGTCACGACGGGTGCGGGAGTCGGCGACGACGATGCGGTAGTGAGGCGAACGGATCTTGCCCAGACGCTTCAGCTTGATCTTGACTGCCACGGGAGTGGGTTCTCCTGGATTTGACGTGGTTGGGCACGGCGAGCATGCCGCGTGGGGTTGCGGTACCCGAGTGCCCGATGGACGCGTCAGCCGGAGGAGAGAGGGGTCCTGTGCGGCTGTCGAGTACAGCTAGCCATTGTGCCACACCCTGCGGAGCGCCTTCGGCCGAGGGGGTGAGCAGTCCCCGGGCGGACATACGAGGGCGCCTCCACACGCACGAGGGCCGCGGACACCACCGAACGACACGGCGCCCCGCGCGGCCGGTACCGCGACCGAGCCTGGGGAACGCAGCGCCACGGCGGCACCGTGAAGCACCCGCCACCACTGAGCGCCAGGCCACCACGAAGCGCCAAGCCACCGGGAAACACCCGGCCACCCCGGCACACGCGCACAGCAGCCGCGCCCGACTGCGCCCCTGCCGCACGCACGCCACGGAAGCACGGCCGCACGCCCCCACGGCGGGCGCCGACAGGCCGCGGCGCCCCGCAGCGGGACCGCACCGCCGAGCACGCGCAGGGCAAGGGCGTCGGCGACTACCGCGTCCACCAGGGCGGCACGCCGCGGCCGGACGGTGGCCGCGAGCAACGCGCCCGCCGCGCCCAGCCCACGCGTGCGGGCATGACGACCGAGCACCGCGCGCGCCCCCAGTGGGCGCGCGGTGCTCGGGCCGTGCGAGCCGCCTCGGCAGGCGCCCCGTTCGTGTCACGCGCAACGTCCCCGCGACGGTCCGGAAGGACCCCGAACCGGCAGCCACGAGATGCCGGTGTGCGGGCGGATGACGTTACGCCGCGCCCATGACCTCGGGGATCCGGAACGGCTTCCCGCAGCCCCCGCACACGATCGGGGCCTGGGCCAGGACGGACGGCACCACCCGGACGTTGCGGCCGCAGTCGCAGACGGCCTTGACGCGGACGCCGCCTCCGGAGGAGCCGTGGCGGGCGGCCGGGCCGCGGAAGGCGCGGGTGGTTTCGGCGGAGGTGGCCGCCATGTGGGCCTTGAGGGCCCGCTGGAGGCGGTCAATCGTCGGACGGTAGCGCCGCTTCGCCTCGGGGTTGAGCGTGACCAGCGAGAAGCCGCTGCTGGGGTGCGGTTCCTCGGGGTGGTCCAGGCCCAGCTCCTCGGCGATCGCGAGGAATCTGCGGTTGTGGTAGCGGCCGGCGCGGGAGGTGTCGCGGACGCCGCGGGCGGCGGCGATCCCGTGGACTGCCTCATGGAGCAGTCGCTCGAAGGAGAGCTCGTGACCGCAGGCGGACGACGACTCCCCGATCAGGGACTCTGGCGCGGCAAGGTCCGGCAGCTCGGGGTGGTACCGCTGAATGTCGGCCCACGCCTGTGCCAGCTCTGCGGCGAGAACAGGTGGTGTCTGTGTCGTGCTCACGTAATGACAACGAGCGGGGGTGCCGCTGTGTTCCGATTCCGGGGCATCCCAAATAATTTGCACGTACCCGTCAGTTGCCGCTGATGCGTCCTGACGAGGGCGGGTGCGCTGATCTGCGGAGAAGCCTCACAGCTCCGCCCAAGGTGGTGCGTAGTTCGCCGTACGCCCCCCGTCTCCCACCGCCATCCGCAACCGAGGCCTTTCGGCCCACCCCCGTGCCCGGCGCGTGGACGAGGTCCGCGCGCCGGGGTACGGATGTTCCGCGAGGGCGCAAGAGGTGTTTCGGTCGCTCTCGGGCCGACGGGCGCCGTCTCAGTAGGCGCGCGCGACGATCGCGACGTTACCGGGCGCGTCGCCGTCCTCCGGCACCGACCCGTCCTCCGCGACCAGACAGCGTACGGTCACCGCGTGGTCGGCCAGCTTGGCCTCGCCCTCCTCGCCGAGGGTGGCCCAGGGGATGCGCGCCCAGCCGCCGGCGGTGGCCGTCTCGACGGCCTCCTCGATCGTGGACACGTCCGTCGTACGGGACTCGCGGCGCTCTCGGGACTGCCGCAGCAGCAGCGCCTGGTCCTCCTCGAGGATCGTGGGGAGCAGGCCGGGCAGCGCGTCCAGCGCCACCGGCTCCTTGCCGCCGGGGATGCGGCGCGCCAGCATCGCCGTGCCGTTCTCCAGGTCGCGCGGACCGATCTCGATCCGTACGGGCACGCCCTTGAGCTCCCAGTCGACCGCGCGCCGCCCGAAGGGCGTATCGGTGCGGTCGTCGACCTGGACCCGGACGCCGGCCGCCTTGAGCCGGTCGCCCAGCTCGCGGACCGTGGCCAGAACCGCGTCGTCGCCCTTGATCGCCAGGACGACGGCCTGGACCTGCGCCAGGCGCGGCGGGACGCGCAGCCCGTCGTCGTCGCCGTGCATCATCACCAGGGCGCCGATCATGCGGGTCGTCGAGCCCCAGGAGGTCTGCCAGACGAGTTCCTGCGTGCCGTCCTTCGACAGGTACGAGGTGTTGAAGGCCCTGGCGAAGTTCTGGCCCAGTTCGTGGCTCGTGGCCATCTGCAGGGCCTTGCCGTCGCCCATCATGCCCTCGAGGGTGAGCGTGTTGACGGCGCCCGCGAACCGCTCCCTGGCGGTCTTGCGGCCGGGGACGACGTCCATGGCGAGGACGTTCACCATGAAGTCCTCGTAGACCTCGCGGTGGATGTGGGAGGCGAAGTCGCGGGCGTCCTCGTAAGTGGCGTGCGCGGTGTGGCCCTCCTGCCACAGGAACTCCGTCGTCCGGAGGAAGAGGCGGGGCCGCAGCTCCCAACGGACCACGTTCGCCCACTGGTTGATCAGCAGCGGCAGGTCGCGGTAGCTCTGCACCCACTTCGAGAAGTAGTCGTTGATGATCATCTCGGAGGTGGGCCGGACGACCGCGGGCTCCTCCAGTTCCTTGCCGCCGCCGTGCGTGACCACCGCGAGTTCGGGCGCGAAGCCCTCGACGTGGTCGGCCTCGCGCGTGAGGTACGACTGCGGGATCAGGAGGGGGAAGTACGCGTTCTGGGTGCCGGTCTCCTTGATGCGGGCGTCCATCTCCGCCTGCATCCGCTCCCACAGCCCGTAGCCGTACGGTCGGATCACCATGGTGCCGCGCACCGGCCCGTTGTCGGCCAGCTCGGCCTTGGCGATCAGATCCTGGTACCAGCGCGGGAAGTCGTCCCCCCGCGGGGTGAGAACGGGTGCCTTTGCCATGGCGCGATGGTACGGCTCCAGGTTGCCGGGATGTGAAATCTCGCCACACGCGCGGGATGTGCGCAAGCAACGCTCCGCAACCCCTGGACGCAGGGTCGAGTGGGGAGTTACCTGACATACGGGGGGAGTGCGGGCGCACTGACGGGGCCACCCGAACGACGACAGCGGCAACTCTCGGCTGATTGGGGCGCTTTTTCATGACACCTACGCTCGTGCGGCAGCACCTACCTCACGCGGGCGCCGTGACCCGCGCGGATCCGGGTGCACGCGCGCGTGACTGGTCGGAGATCCAGGAACGGATGCTGGTTCCGCTCTACGAGGCCGTCTACGAGCGACTGGAAGTGGGCCCGGGCACGCGGTTGTTGGGCCTCGGCTGCGGCTCCGGACTGGCCCTGCTGATGGCCGCCTCCAGAGGCGCCGCCCTGACCGGTGTCGAGGCCTCCTCGCCCGAACGGCTGGCGCTCGCCCGCCGGCGACTTCTGCCGGAGCCCCCGGACACGGGCACGCGTGCGGACACCCGGCTCGTCGAGGGGTCGCCCGAGGACGCGGCCGGCGTCGAGAGGCGCTCCTACAACCTGGTGACCGCCTTCGAGCCCATCGGCTGTCTCGCGGGGGACTCCGAAGGACTCGGCGAGTTGCTGACGGCCGCCACTGCGCTGACCGAGCGGAGCACGCCCGTGGTGCTCGTCGGCTGGGGTCCGCCGGAGCGCTGTGCCACCTCGTCGGTGCTGCGGGTCGCCACCAAACTGGCCGAACCGATGCGCTCCGGGGCGAGTTGGCGCCCCGCCCTGCGCGACGACCTGGAGGAGGTCGCCCAGCGGGCCGGGCTCAGGCCGGACGGATCCGGGCGCGTGGCCTGCCCGTTCGGGTACGCCGACGTCGACAGCGCCCTCAGGGGCCTGCTGTCCACCGGTCTGTTCGACGCGGCGATCTCCGCGACGGACCAGGCGCAGGTGGACAAGGAGGTGACCGAGGCGCTGCACCCGTACCGGCGCGAGGACGGCACGGTCTGGATGCCGAACGTGTTCCGGTACCTGATCGCCCGTACGCTCTAGGCGCCCCCGCTCACCGCGGGGCCTCCTCCTTCGTCAGCCGCGTGACGCCCGCGATGCGGTACGCGTCCGCCTCCTCCAGCGTCTCGTTCTCCAGCAGCGCCGTGGCCAGGGCGTCGAGCTGGTCGCGGTGGTCGCGGAGTTTGCGGCACGCCTCCTCGTAGCACGCGTCGACGATGCGGCGCATCTCGCTGTCGATGACGTCGAGGGTCTGCGGGGCGGCCGCGAGTCCGTACGCCTGCTGGGCGTCGCTCGGGAGGGCGGAGAGCCGGCCGACGCGCTCGCTCATGCCCCAGCGGGCCACCATCCCGCGCGCGATGGCGGTGACCTGCTCGAGGTCGCTCTCGGCGCCCGTGGTGACGACCCCGTAGACGACCTGTTCCGCCGCCATGCCGCCGAGGGCGCCGATGATGCGGCCGCGCAGGTACTCCTCCGAGTGCGCGTACCGCTCCACCTCGGGGGTCGACATGGTCACTCCCAGGGCCCGGCCGCGCGGCACGATGGTGATCTTGCGGACGGGGTCGGCGCCGGGCTGGAGCATGCCGAGCAGGGCGTGTCCGCTCTCGTGGTACGCGGTGCGCCGACGGTCCTCCTCCGGCATCACGAGGGTGCGTTCGGCGCCCAGCTGGACCTTCTCCAGCGCCTCGGACAGGTCGTTGCGGGTCACCTGATCCTGTTTGCGCTTCACGGCGAAGAGGGCGGCCTCGTTGGCGAGATTGGCCAGATCCGCACCTGTCATGCCCGGTGTCACGCCGGCCACCTGGGCCAGGTCCACGTCCGGTGCGAGCGGGATCTCCCGGGTGTGGATGCGCAGGATCGCCTCGCGCCCGTTCCGGTCCGGCGGCGAGACGTTGACCACGCGGTCGAAGCGTCCGGGCCGAGTCAGCGCGGGGTCCAGGATGTCGGCCCGGTTGGTCGCCGCTATGACGATCACGCCCTCCGTCCCCGAGAACCCGTCCATCTCGGTGAGGATCTGGTTCAGCGTCTGCTCGCGTTCGTCGTGACCGCTCACCGAGGCGCCGCCGCTGCGGGCACGTCCGATGGTGTCGATCTCGTCGATGAAGATGATCGACGGCGCCACCTTCCGGGCCTCGGCGAACAGCTCGCGGACGCGGGACGCGCCGACGCCCACGATCATCTCGATGAACTCGGACGCGGAGGCGGAGAAGAACGGCACGCCCGCCTCGCCGGCCACCGCGCGCGCCAGGAGCGTCTTGCCGGTGCCGGGCGAGCCCGCGAGCAGGACGCCACGTGGCATCTTGGCGCCCATCCGGCGGTAGACGTCCGGATGCTCCAGGAAGTCGACGACGTCGTCCAGCTCGCCCTTGACCTCGTCGATGCCGGCCACGTCGGCGAAGGTCGTACGCTGCCTGCCCGGCCGGAGTTCGACCGGCTTGGGCGGGGCCTTGCGACCGAGCATGCCGCCCGCGCCGCCCAGTCCCCCGCCGATCCGGCGGGCGAGGAAGATCCACACCGCGACCAGGAGCACGAGCGGGATCAGGGAGATCAGCAGGTTGGCCACAAGGCCGCGCTCCTGCACGACCGGCTGCGCGGTCACCGTCACCCGGTTGCGGCTGAGGTCCTGCCAGAGGTCGTCTTCCGCGAAGGCCGGGCGCTGCGTCATGAACCTGGTGTACGTGCCGCCACCGTCGGGGTCGTCCCGGGCCTCCTTGAGCTGGCCCTGGATCGCATCGCCCTTGGAGTAGATCTTCTCCACGTTCCCGGCGTCGACCTGTCGGCTGAACTCGGTGTACGAGATCGTCGGCTCGTCGCCGCGGCCGAAGTAGTGCAGCCCCAGGTAGGCCAGCAGGAAGACGATCACGGCGGTGAGGGCCAGCCCCCACCATCGTCCGCGCGTTCTTCTGCCACCGGGCTGCCGCGACGCCTCGTCCGGTGTGCCTTCGGTGCGCCACGGCTGATCGGGAGCCCTGCGTGGCGGCGCCGCATTGCTCATATGTGGACGTTACGACACATCCCGGCCCCCGGCACGCGCTGAGGGCGCCCTCCCCGGAGGAAGGCGCCCTCGGCAGCTCGCTCCCGCGGTGCGGGTCAGCCCATGAACTTCTTGAACTCGTCCGGAAGCTCGAAGTCCTGGCCGGCCTGCTGGCCCGGCAGGCCGAAGGCGCCGCCGGGAGCACCGCCCTGGGCGGCCGCCGCGCGACGGGCGGCCTCCTCCTGCTCCTGCTGCTTGCGCTTCATCGGGTTGCCGGAGCGCTGCTTGCCCTTGGCCTTCTTCGGCTGCTTCTTGGCGCGGCCGGGACCGCCGCCCATGCCCGGCATCCCCGGCATGCCGGGCATGCCGCCGCCCTGGGCCATGCGGGACATCATCTTGCGGGCCTCGAAGAACCGCTCGACCAGCCCCTTGACCGCGCTGACCTCGACACCGGAACCCTTGGCGATACGGGCGCGGCGCGAGCCGTTGATGATCGTCGGGTCCTGGCGCTCGGCCGGGGTCATCGACTTGATGATCGCGGCCGTGCGGTCGACGTCCCGCTCGTCGAGGTTGTTGATCTGGTCCTTGATCTGCCCCATGCCCGGCAGCATCCCGAGCAGCTTGGAGATGCTGCCCATCTTCCTGACCTGCTCCATCTGGGACAGGAAGTCGTCCAGGGTGAAGTCCTGGCCCTTCTTGGACGCCAGCTTGGAGGCCATCTTCTCGGCCTCTTCCTGGCTGAACGTCTTCTCCGCCTGCTCGATCAGGGTGAGCAGATCACCCATGTCGAGGATGCGGGAGGCCATCCGGTCCGGGTGGAACGCGTCGAAGTCGTCGAGCTTCTCGCCGTTCGACGCGAACATGATCGGCTTGCCGGTGATCTGCCGGATGGACAGGGCCGCACCACCGCGGGCGTCACCGTCGAGCTTGGAGAGCACCACACCGTCGAAGCCGACGCCGTCGCGGAAGGCCTCGGCGGTGTTGACCGCGTCCTGACCGATCATCGCGTCGACGACGAACAGGATCTCGTCGGGTGAGACCGCGTCCCGGATGTCGGCGGCCTGCTGCATCATCTCCTGGTCGATGCCGAGGCGGCCGGCGGTGTCCACGATCACGATGTCGTGGACCTTGGACTTCGCGAAGTCGATGGAGTCCTTGGCGACCTGGACCGGGTCGCCCACGCCGTTGCCCGGCTGCGGCGCGTACACGGCCACGCCGGCGCGCTCGGCGACGACGCTCAGCTGGTTGACGGCGTTGGGCCGCTGGAGGTCACAGGCGACGAGCAGCGGCGAGTGGCCCTGCTCCTTCAGGTGACGGCCGAGCTTGCCCGCGAGGGTGGTCTTACCGGCACCCTGCAGACCGGCCAGCATGATCACGGTCGGCGGCTGCTTGGCGAAGCGCAGGCGCCGGGTCTCGCCGCCCAGGATCGTGACGAGCTCGTCGTTCACGATCTTGAGGACCTGCTGGGCCGGGTTCAGCGCCTTGGAGACCTCGGCGCCGAGGGCGCGCTCCTTGACGTTCTTGATGAACGTCCGCACGACCGGCAGGGCGACGTCCGCCTCGAGGAGGGCGATGCGGATCTCGCGCGCGGTGGCGTCGATGTCCGCCTCGGAGAGCCGTCCCTTGCCGCGCAGGTTCTTGAAAGTCGCTGAGAGGCGATCGGAGAGAGTATCGAACACGGCGGCGTCGGTCCTCGGGGTCGGGAGCAGTCTGAGCGTCTTCCAGGGTATCGGGCCGCGCAAGACATTCGTCCCCGCCTGCCGCATTCACCGGGCGGCGACGGCCGACACACCCGCGGCGGAAGGACGGGCACGGCCCGGAAACACCGGCCTCCCGCCGCACTCCGGCCCCCGCCGAAACCGGACAGCCCTCGCGTCGGCGAAACCCGCCACAGCCGAAACACCGGCCTCCGGCACTCAACAGACCACACCGCTCCATCGGCGGCGGACGGCGCCCCCACGTCGACGAGACCGACGCAGCCCACCCTCGGCCACACACACCGGCCCGCTCCGGCGGAACGTGACAACGCCCACGCCGGCGAACACCGCCGCGCCCCGGAAGCACCGGCCTCCCGCCACACGAACAGACCACACCCGCCACAGCGGCACCGGAGGCCTCCTCCCCCACGGCGGCGGGGAGCATCCCGCCCCGGGGAAACCGTCCTCTGCCGGCGCGGCGGAGCGCCCCGCACCCGCGCGATGCCTCGGCGCGGGCACGGGCGTCACCGCGGGGTCACGCCCGCAGCGTCTCCTCCAGTTTCCGCGCCACCGACGCGGCCTCGTCGCCCGGCAGGGGCGCTCCCTCCGGGCCGGTGACGTAGAAGGCGTCGACGGCGTTGGCACCGAGCGTGCTGACGTGAGCGCTGCGCACCCGCACCCCGGCGTCCTCCAGCGCGCGCCCGATCCGGAACAGCAGCCCCGGCGCGTCCTGGGCGCGGACCTCGATGACGGTGGCCAGGCGGGAGGCCGCCGAGGCCACCGTCACGCGGGGCGGGGGCGCGACCACACCGCGCCGCCTCGGATAGGCCGCGTCGCGCTCCGCCAGCCGGGTCGCGATGTCCAGGGAGCCGTCCAGGGCGCGGACGAGGTCGGCGCGGAGCCGGGCCGCCTGGGGCAGCGAGCCGTACTCGGCGGCGACCCGCCAGTCCAGCAGCAGGACGGAGCCCTCGACGCCGGAGGGCAGGTCCAGGGCGCGCAGTTCGGCCGTGCGGACGGTGAGCCGGTGCATGGCGAGAACCCCGGCGACAGCGGGGAGCACGCCCTCCTGGTCGGGTACGGCGATGAGGAGCTCCACGCCGAGCGGTTCGGGGTCGCCGGAGGGCTGGTCCCCGGCGGGGTCGCCCGGCGGCTCGGTCTGCGCGCGCAGCGCCAGCACCGGGCTGCCCGTGGCGATCGCCTCGATGGCGAGCCGCTCCTGCTCGGCGGTGGCCGTGGCGGCCTCGGGCTCCTCGGGGGCGTCCCCGGCGAGCACCGCCGAGACCCGTTTGACCAGGTCGGCGACGAGCGAGCCCCGCCAGGACGACCAGGCGGCCGGGCCGGTGGCCAGGGCGTCCGCCTCGGTCAGGGCGTGCAGCAGTTCGAGCGTGCCCTGTGAGCCGACCGCCTCGGCGACCGACCGCACGGTGGCAGGGTCCTCCAGGTCGCGCCGGGTGGCGGTCTCGACCAGCAGCAGGTGGTGGCGTACGAGGGCGGAGAGGACGGCGACGTCCGCGCGGTCGAAGCCGATGCGGGCCGCCACGTCCCTGGCGATGATCTCGCCGGCCACGGAGTGGTCACCGGGCCAGCCCTTGCCGATGTCGTGCAGCAGCGCGGCGACCAGGAGGAGATCGGGGCGGCTGACGCGGCGGGTGAACTCGGAGGCGCGCACGGCGGTCTCGATGAGGTGCCGGTCGACGGTCCAGATGTGCACGGCGTTGCGCTGCGGCCGGCAGCGCACCCGCTCCCAGTCGGGCAGCAGCCGGGTGATCAGACCCTCGGCCTCCAGCGCCTCCCAGACCTCGATGGTGGGCCGGCCCGAGCCGAGCAGGGTGACCAGCTGCTCGCGCGCCTCGGCGGGCCAGGGCGTGGGCAGCGGGCGCACGGTGGCAGCGAGGCGGCGTACGGCGTGCAGGGAGAGCGGGAGACCGGCCTGGGCCGCGGCGGCCGCGGCGCGCAGCGGGAGCACGGGGTCGCGTTCGGGGCGCGCGGCGCGGGCGAGCACCACCTCGCCGTCCTGCTCCACCACCCCTTCGGCCAGCGGAGAGCGCTCGGCGACAGGCTTCCCGCCGCCAAGCATGGCGCGCAGCCGCGGTCGCACGGCGCGCGACCTGAGGACGCGCCCCACTTCACGCCAGGTGACGTCACTGGCGTACGAGATGACCCGGGCCGCCTCGTAGACCTGGCGCAGGAGCGTGTCCGCGTCCAGGAGGCCCAGTTCGGCGGCGACCTGGTCCTGTTCCTGGAGCGCGAGCCGGTCGGTCGCGCGGCCGGTCGTCAGATGCAGGGCGTCCCGGACGTCGAGGAGCCGGCGGCGCGCGTCGTCGAGGCCCTCGCGCGGGGCGTCGGCGAGCCAGGAGGCCGCCACGGCCCGCAGCGCGGTCGCGTCCCGGAGGCCGCCGCGGGCCTCCTTCAGGTCCGGTTCCAGCAGGTACTGCAGCTCGCCCTGGCGCTCGGCGCGCTCGGCGCACAGTTCCTGGAGTTCGGGCAGGCGCTTGGGCGCCTGGTTGCGCCAGTCGGCGAGGACGGCCGTGCGCAGTCCGGCGGTGAGGCCGAGGTCGCCGGCGAGGTGGCGGGCGTCGAGCAGACCGAGCTGGACCTTCAGGTCCTCCCCCGCGGTCCTGCGGGCCTCCGCCGGGGTGCGCACGGAGTGGTCGAGGGCGAGGCCGAGGTCCCACACCGGGTACCACAGGCGGTCGGCGAGGGCGGCCACCCCCTTGGGGTCGTTGCCGTCGTGCAGCAGGAGCAGGTCGAGGTCGCTGCGCGGGGACAGCTCGCCCCGGCCGTAGCCGCCGACGGCGACCAGGGACACGCCCCGCAGCTGCTCGGCGCCCGCGGTGAACAGCTCCGCGAGCCAGCCGTCGGTGAGTTCGGCGAGGGCCGCACGGCGCGGCGGCCCGGACCGCGCCCCCTCGGTGAGAAGGCGCAGCCGGGCCGCCGCGTAGCCGCTGGGTCCGGAGTCCTCTGCATCTTTCCGCACGTCCGTACTCGTCACCCAGCGACTCCTGTTCTGTTCTGCGGTCAGAGCGCGTCCGGGCCGCGCTCGCCGGTGCGGACCCGTACGGCGGTCTCGACCGGGAGGGACCAGACCTTGCCGTCACCGATCTTGCCGGTGCGGGCCGCCTTGACGATGACGTCGATCAGCTGCTCGGCGTCGTCGTCCTCGGCCAGCACCTCGATGCGGATCTTGGGGACCAGGTCGACCGTGTACTCGGCGCCGCGGTAGACCTCGGTGTGTCCCCGCTGACGACCGTAACCGCTGGCCTCCGTGACCGTCAGGCCGTGCACGCCGAACGCCTGGAGGGCTTCCTTGATCTCGTCGAGCCGGTGGGGCTTCACGACGGCGGTGATGAGCTTCATGCGTCCACCTTCTTGCTCGCGGTGTCGGCCACCGGGGCCGGGACGGCGGTCGTGCGGGCGGCGCCGCCACCGGCACCGCTGAAGTCGTATGCGGTCTCGGCGTGCTCGGCCTGGTCGATGCCGGCCACCTCGTCGTCCTCGGAGACCCGCATGCCGATGGTCTTGTCGAGGAGGAAGGCGAGGATCGCGGAGACGACCAGGGAGTAGGCGAGGACCGCGAAGACGCCGGCGCACTGCTTCCAGAACTGCTCGAGGCCGCCGCCGTAGAAGAGGCCCTGGACCTCGGACTGGCCCTTGCCGGAGGCGAAGAAGCCGATCAGCAGGGAGCCGACGATACCGCCGACCAGGTGGACGCCGACCACGTCGAGCGAGTCGTCGTAGCCGAACTTGTACTTCAGGCCGACGGCCATGGCGCAGAGCAGACCGGCGATGGCGCCGACGGCGATCGCGCCGAGCGGGGAGACCGCACCACCCGCCGGGGTGATGGCGACGAGACCCGCGACCGCGCCGGAGGCGGCGCCCAGCGTGGTGAACGCGCCGTGGCGGATCTTCTCGTAGATGAGCCAGGCCAGCATGGCGGCGGCGGTGGCGACCTGCGTGTTGACGAACATCAGCGCGCCGACGCCGTCGTCGTTGCCGAGCCACGAGCCGGCGTTGAAGCCGAACCAGCCGAACCACAGCAGACCGGCGCCGAGCATGACCAGCGGCAGGCTGTGCGGGCGCATCGGGTCCTTCTTGAAGCCGACGCGCTTGCCGATGACCAGGATCACGCCGAGGGCGGCGGCACCGGCGTTGATGTGGACCGCCGTACCGCCGGCGAAGTCGATCACGCCGAGCTCGAAGGCCCAGCCGCCGGCGCCCCAGACCCAGTGGGCGACCGGGAAGTAGACGACCGTGGCCCACAGGGCGACGAACAGCGCCCAGGCGCTGAACTTCACGCGGTCCGCGAGCGCACCGCTGATCAGGGCGGGCGTGATGATCGCGAACATCAGCTGGAAGACCAGGAAGACGAAGATCGGGATGGTGTAGCCGTCCCAGAGCTCGGTCAGGCCGATGTTGCTGAGGCCGACCCAGTCGGAGTTCCAGCCGATGAGGCTGCCGGAGTCCGTGCCGAAGGCGAGGGAGAAGCCGTACAGCACCCACAGGATGGTGACGATGCCCAAGCTGATGAAGCTCATCATCAGCATGTTGAGGGTGCTCTTGACGCGGACCATGCCTCCGTAGAAGAAGGCCAGGCCCGGTGTCATGAGCATCACCAGGGCGGAACAGATGAGCATGAAGCCTGTGTTGGCGGACGACAGCGTGGGTGCGTCCGCCGCAAGCGTGATGGCTGCTGCCATCGGCGTCTCCTCGTCGTAGGTACGGCCCCGTGCGGGCGAAGCCTGAGCGGATTGAGGGGTGGGCCGGTTATGCGCCACGAGATTGGCGCAGCGCGGTTTCGGTGGAAGCCCCTCGTTGTTTCGCGGCCGTGACGAAGGCGCCGTGCGTGTTACGCCTCGATGAACTGGCGGATATCGCCCGCGGCGATCGTTATCGTGGCGCAACCTTCACTGAAGGAAGAGAACCGGCCGCGGTCGGCCTTCCGATGACCTGGCATAGGGGGAGCCGAGTCGGGCAGTTCGGGAGGGCCGGCCGCGGCCGGGGTTCAGGAGGTTCTCTCTGGTTCAGACCGCTTCGGCGGTCTCCGGCAGCTCGACGGCGAGCCGGTCGGTGAGGTCGACGACCGCGGAGAGGTCCCCGTAGTCGCGTACGGCGGTGTCGACGGTCTTTCGGATACGAGTGTTGACGCGCTCGGAGCGGACCTTCTTGGCCTCCTTCATCGCCTGCGCGGCGAGGACCGCGCTCTGCTCGGGCTCGCGCCGCAGCAGGTGGACGGTGGCCAGGCCGATCAGGTTCAGCACGTACGAACGCTGGTGGCCGGAGTCCTTGGCGAACAGGTCGACGGCCTTCTGCATCAGGGGCTCGGCCAGTGAGGCGTACGTGGGGCTGCGGCCGGCGACGTAGGCCAGGTCGCGGTAGGAGTGGGAGTTCTCGGCATGGAGCTCGGCCTCGGAGAAGAAGCGGATCCAGTCGGGATCCGGCTCGTCCCACTCCTGCGCGTCGGCGAAGGTGTCCTCGGCCATCCGGACCGCCCGCTTGCACCGGCCGGGCTGGCCCATGTTGGCGTAGGCGCGGGCCTCCATCGCATACAGCATGGACTGCGTGCGCGGGCCCGCGCAGTCGCGGCTGCCGTACTGCGCGAGGTGGATCAGTTCCAGGGCGTCCTCGGGCCGCCCCAGGTGGATCATCTGGCGGCTCATGCTGGACAGGACGTACGAGCCGAGCGGCCGGTCCCCGGCCTCCTTGGCGGCGTGCAGCGCGAGGACGAAGTACTTCTGCGCGGTGGGCTGGAGCCCCACGTCGTACGACATCCAGCCGGCCAGCTGGGCCAGCTCGGCGGCGACCTTGAAGAGCTTGCGCGCGGTGGCCTCGGGCTGGGGTTCCTGGAGGAGGTCCGTCACCTCGTGGAGCTGACCGACGACCGCCTTGCGGCGCAGACCGCCCCCGCACTGGGCGTCCCACTGCCGGAACATCACGGTGGTGGACTCCAGCAGCTCCAGCTCGGGCCGGGAGAGCCGGCCGCGGGCGCGGCTGGTCGGCACGGACGCCGCGTCCTCCTGCGGGCTGGGCGGTGAGGGGACGAGCCAGCGCTGCATGGGCTCGATGAGGGACGGGCCCGCGGACAGGGCCAGCGAGGTTCCGAGGAAGCCGCGCCGCGCCAGCATGAGGTCGCTGCGCGAGAACTCGCTGAGCTGCGCCACCGTCTGCGGGCCCGTCCAGGGCAGGTCGACACCGGTCGCGGCGGGTGTCTGCCGCGCGGTGCGCAGACCGAGGTCCTCGACGGAGACGACACAGCCGAACCGCTCGGAGAACAGCTCGGACAGGATCCTGGGGATGGGTTCGCGCGGGTTCTCGCCGTCCAGCCAGCGGCGCACGCGCGAGGTGTCCGTGGAGATGTGGTTGGCACCCAACTGGCGTGCCCGGCGGTTGACTTGACGGGCGAGTTCGCCCTTGGACCAGCCGCTGCGCACGAACCAGGAAGTGAGCAGCCCGTTGGGGCGCTTGTCAGCGCGCGCAGCGCTCCCAGCACCCGTCCCGCTTCCGCCGTTGCCGCTCACTGGAACGCCCCCATCCCTGAGACCACTTGTCGCTTGAGTGCGCCAAGCCTTATCAGAATGCCGGTACGTGCCGCCCGCCGTCCGGCGGTTGTCACCCTTCGAACGGAAAGCCGACTTGCCCCCGGCATACCCACGGGTGCATGTGCCCCCGGGCCTCGCACACTCAACGTAATCCCACGATCACGCGTCCAGCCATGGCGATTACGGAATCGCCACCATTCGCCACCCCTTCGAATGAACTCACGACGACCCGTCCGCGATTCACTTGACACAGGACGGCCGGGAGTGGGCGGAGCGAGGCACTCAGGGGCGCGCGTGGCCGACCACACCACCCGGGGCACTTCCAGGCGCTGCCTGAATCGGGCGGCACGGGGAAGGCGACAGTACGCAGAGTCACGGTATACGTCCGTTGCGTAACCATCGGTGCGCCGGACCGTTGGAGGGGGCATGGGCTTCACGATCGGCGGCATTCGCGAGATCCGCTCAGGCACGCGCAGGCGCGGTCGCTCGTCCGAGTGCACCGCCGTCGCCGAGTTCACCGGCCTGTGGGGCTGGGAGGTGGTGCCGGGCGCTCGCGCCGCCGCAGGCGCCTGCTCGTGCGGACGCCCCGACTGCGGCGCACCGGGCGCGCATCCCCTGGACTTCGCGCCACGTGTGCCGGCCGGCGCCACGCTCGACGACGTGACCAGGGCCTGGGCGGAGTTCCCCGGCGCCGCGGTGATGCTGACGGTCGGGCAGGCCTTCGACGTGATCGAGGTGGCCGAGCCGGCCGGGTGCCGCGCGCTGGTCCGTCTGGAGCGGATGGGCCTCCCCCTCGGCCCGGTGACCGCCACCCCCGAGGGCCGCGCCCAGTTCCTCGTCGCACCCGGCGCCGCGGCCGACCTCGACGGCCTCCTCTACCGCATGGGCTGGGACGACCCGACCGCCCTCGACCTGCGCGGCCTCGGCGCGGGGGCGTACATCACGGCGCCCCCCTCCGACCGGGGCGGCCTCGGCCCGGTGCGCTGGCTGCGCCCGCCCGCCCTGGACTCGGCGACCCGCCCGCCGGAGGCCCGGCTGGTGCTCGGCACGCTGGCGTACGTGGCGCACCGTTCGCGGGCGTCGTACTAGTCCGCCGGGCCGGCCGGCCCGCACGACGAAGCGCCCGTCCCCGACTGCACCTCGGGGGCGGGCGCTTCTCGTCACGCACCGATCAGGGGAGTGCGGGTCACTCCCCGATAAGGGCGTCAACGAACGCCTCCGGCTCGAACGGCGCCAGGTCGTCCGCGCCCTCGCCGAGTCCGATCAGCTTGACCGGCACGCCCAGCTCGCGCTGGACCGCGACGACGATGCCGCCCTTGGCCGTGCCGTCGAGCTTGGTCAGCACGATGCCGGTGATGTCGACGACCTCGGCGAAGACGCGGGCCTGGACGAGGCCGTTCTGCCCGGTGGTGGCGTCGAGGACGAGCAGCACCTCGTCGAGCGGGGCGTGCTTCTCGACGACGCGCTTGACCTTGCCGAGCTCGTCCATCAGGCCGGTCTTGGTGTGCAGGCGGCCGGCGGTGTCGATGAGGACCACGTCGACCCCCATCTCCTTGCCCTCCTTGACCGCGTCGAAGGCGACGGAGGCGGGGTCGCCGGCCTCCGGGCCGCGCACGGTGTAGGCGCCGACCCGTTCGCCCCAGGTCTGCAGCTGGTCGGCGGCGGCGGCCCGGAAGGTGTCGGCGGCGCCCAGGACGACCGTGCGGCCGTCCGCCACGAGCACGCGGGCGAGCTTGCCGGTGGTGGTGGTCTTGCCGGTGCCGTTGACGCCGACGACCATGACGATGCCGGGCTTGCGGTCCTCCGGCTCGGTCCTCACCGTGCGGTCGGCGTCGGTGCCGACCAGCTGGAGCAGCTCCTCGCGCAGCAGGCCGCGCAGCTCCTCCGGGGTGCGGGTACCGAGCACCCTCACGCGCTCGCGCAGCCGTTCGACCAGCTCCTGGGTGGGCTGGACGCCGACGTCGGCGGTGAGGAGGGTGTCCTCGATCTCCTCCCAGGTGTCCTCGTCGAGGTGCTCGCGCGACAGCAGCGTGAGCAGGCCCTTGCCGAGGGCGTTCTGGGAGCGGGAGAGGCGGGCGCGCAGGCGGACCAGCCGCCCGGCGGTGGGCTCCGGGATCTCGATCGCGGGAGCCTCGACGACGGGAGGTTCCTCGGCGGTGGTGGGAGCACCACCGCCCGGGAGGTCCACCTCCTCGATCGTGCGGCGCGGTTCGTCGCGTGGCGTCTCGGCCTCGTCGCCGACGTGCGGCTCGGCCGGAGGCGCGGTGATGTCGGGCGCGGCGGGGGGCGGCGGGGGCAGCGGCTTCTTCCGCCGGCTGCCGACGACGAGCCCGCCGAGCGCCGCGAGCACGACCACGGCGATGACTACAACAAGGATGACGGTTTCCATAACGCGTCCAGTATCCATCCCTCCCCGCGGCGGGCCCGGCTCCCCGGGGAGGTGTCTCCGGCCGGTCGGGGCGTGTCGCGAGGAGCACCTGGGGGCGCGGGACCGATGAGGCGCCGGCACACGGGGCGGGGGGAGCGGCGCGCTCCGAGGCGGCCTGACCGGGAGGAGGCGCCGGCCCGTGCCCGCGACCGGCCCTCTCCTCCCATGGCGATCTGATGCCCCGTCAGCTACGGTCCTCCCCCACGGAAGGGAGACCCCCCATGCCCGTCACCGTCGTCCGCTTCAACCTCGTCGCCCCCGGCGCCGCCCCCGCCGAGCTCGGTGCCCGCTACCGGGCGGCCCTGGAGATGGCCGCGTACGCCGACGAGCACGGGATCTCCTTCGTCCAGACGGAGGAGCACCACGGCGCCGAGAACAACTGGATGCCGTCGCCGTTCGTGTTCGCGGGCGCCGTCCTCGGGGCGACCCGCCGGCTGGCGGTCACGGTCTCCGCGGTCATCGGGCCGCTGCACGACCCGCTGCGGCTGGCCGAGGACATCGCCGTACTGGATCTGCTGAGCGGCGGGCGCCTGGTCACCGTCGCCGGGATCGGATACCGGCCGCAGGAGTACGTCCGGGCCGGCGTGGACTGGAAGCAGCGCGGGCGGCTGCAGGACGAGCTCCTGGAGACCCTGCTCAAGGCCTGGACCGGCGAGGAGTTCGCCTACCGGGGCCGTACGGTACGGGTCACCCCGCGCCCGGGCACCGAACCGCACCCCCCGCTGCTGGTCGGCGGTTCCTCCCGGGCCGCCGCGCGCCGGGCCGCCCGGCTCGGCCTGCCCTTCTTCCCCAGCGCCCACCTGCCGGAGCTGGAGGCCCACTACAAGGAGCGGCTGGCGGAGTACGGCACCGAGGGGTGGGTGATGATGCCGGCCGCCGAGACCTCGCTGCTGCATCTCGCCGAGGACCCGGACCGGGCGTGGGCCGAGTACGGCGGCCACTTCCTGCACGAGGCCCGCACCTACGCCTCCTGGCAGTCGGCCGGGATCCGCTCGGCGGTGCGGTCGGCGGCGACGACGGTGGAGGAGCTTCGCGCGGAGGGCGTGTACCGGATCCTCACCCCGCGGGAGTGCGTGGCGCAGGGCCTGGACAGCCTCGTGCTGCATCCGCTGGCGGGCGGGATGCCGGTGGAGGAGGGGTGGCGGAGTCTGCGGCTGTTCTGCGAAGAGGTACTGCCCCGGCTCGACGGGTGAGCCGGGGCAGTACCTCTCACGGATGCGAGGAGAGGGGCAGCGGGGACTCGGCCCTTCTCCTCGGGTCCAGAGGGGCGGGTCAGCCCATCTCCTCCAGCGCCTTGCCCTTCGTCTCCTTGACGTACTTCAGGACGAACGGGATGGAGAGCGCGGCGAAGGCCGTGTAGATCACGTAGGTGACGGAGAGGTTCCAGTCGGCCAGCGACGGGAAGCTCGCGGTGATGGCCCAGTTGGCGATCCACTGCGCGGAGGCGGCCACGCCCAGGGCGGCGGCGCGGATCTTGTTCGGGAACATCTCGCCGAGGAAGACCCAGACGACCACACCCCAGGAGAGGGCGAAGAAGAGGACGAAGACGTGGGCGGCGATCAGGGCGATCCAGCCCTGGGTGGCGGGCAGCTTGCCGTCGACCAGGTCGTAGGAGAAGGCCCAGGCCTCCAGCGCGAGGCCGATCACCATGCCGACGGAGCCGATGAGGGCCAGCGGCTTGCGGCCGACGCGGTCCACGAAGATCATCGCGATCACGGTGCCGACGATGTTGATGATCGACGTCGTGAACGAGTAGAAGAACGAGTCCGTCGGGTCGACGCCGACCGACTGCCACAGCGTCGAGGAGTAGTAGAACGCGACGTTGATGCCGACGAACTGCTGGAAGACCGACAGGCCGATACCGATCCAGACGATCGGCTTGAAGAAGAAGGAGCCGCCGAGCAGGTCCCTGAAGCTCGACTTGTGCTCGCTCTTCATGCCCTGCTCGATCTCGGCGATACGGGCGTCGAAGTCGACGTCCTTGCCCTCGACCTCGGCGAGGATCTCGCGGGCCCGCTCATGCCGGCCCACGGAGATCAGGAAGCGGGGGGACTCGGGGATGGCGAAGGAGAGCAGCCCGTACAGCACGGCCGGGATCACCATGACGCCGAGCATGACCTGCCAGGCCTCCAGGCCCATGATCTCTCCGCGCTGGTCGCCGCCGGCGGCGTTCAGCAGACCCCAATTGACCAGCTGCGATACCGCGATGCCGACGACGATCGCGGCCTGCTGGAAGGAGCCGAGACGGCCGCGGTAGGCGGGCGGGGCGACCTCGGCGATGTAGGCCGGGCCGATGACCGAGGCCATGCCGATGGCGAAGCCGCCGACGACGCGCCAGAAGGCGAGGTCCCACAGCGAGAAGGGCACCGCGGAGCCGACGGCGCTGACCGTGAAGAGGACGGCGGCGATCTGCATGCACCGGATGCGGCCGATGCGGTCGGCTATGCGGCCGGCGGTCGCGGCGCCGACGGCGCAGCCGATCAGGGCGATGGCGATGACCTGGGCGAGGGCCGCGGAGCCGATGTCGTAGCGGTCGCGGATGGCCTCGACGGCGCCGTTGATCACGGAGCTGTCGTAGCCGAACAGGAAACCGCCCATCGCGGCGGCCGCCGCGATGAAGATGACGTGCCCGAGATGATCGGGGTGAGCCGTCCCGGCTCCTGACGTGGGTGCCTGCGCTGTGCTGGTCACGTGAACTCCTCGGGCCACCGGCAACGCCGCCGGTGTGGGGTCTGCCCTTCTAGGTAGGTGGTACCTGAAGGTAAAAGCAACGTAGAGGAGACTATGCCTTCAACTTTCGAAGTCAATACCGCGCACGTGTGAGATAAGAGGCAAGTGTGAGAGCTGCGTGTTCAAGCTTTGAAGGATTGAAGGGGCCCGCACCGGGAAGACGCAGCGGCTAGCGAAGCCGCTGGGAGATCACCTTCGACACGCCGTCACCCTGCATGGAGACGCCGTAGAGCGCGTCGGCGACCTCCATCGTGCGCTTCTGGTGCGTGATCACGATCAGCTGCGAGGACTCCTGCAGCTCCTGCATGATGCGGATCAGCCGCTGCAGGTTGGTGTCGTCGAGGGCGGCCTCGACCTCGTCCATGACGTAGAACGGGCTGGGCCGCGCCTTGAAGATCGACACCAGCATCGCGACGGCCGTCAGCGACCGCTCGCCGCCCGAGAGCAGGCTGAGCCGCTTGACCTTCTTCCCCGGCGGCCGCGCCTCGACGTCGACGCCCGTGGTGAGCATGTTGTCGGGGTCGGTCAGGATCAGCCGCCCCTCCCCACCCGGGAACAGCCGACTGAACACGCCCTCGAACTCACGGGCGGTGTCCCGGAAGGCCTCGGTGAAGACCTGTTCGACGCGCTCGTCGACCTCCTTCACCACCTGCAGCAGGTCGGCGCGGGTCTTCTTCAGGTCCTCCAGCTGCTCGCTGAGGAACTTGTGGCGCTCCTCCAGCGCGGCGAACTCCTCCAGGGCGAGCGGGTTCACCTTGCCGAGCTGCTGGTAGGCGCGTTCCGCCGCCTTCAGCCGCTTCTCCTGCTCGGCCCGCACGAAAGGCCTCGGCCGGTTGCGCGGATGCTCGGGGTCCTCCGGCAGCTCTTCCCCCTCGGCGGGGGGCGAGGGCGGCACCGGTTGATGCGGTCCGTACTCGGACACGAGCCCCGCCGGTTCGACACCCAGCTCCTCCAGCGCCTTGGTCTCCAGCTGCTCGATCCGCAGCCGCTTCTCGGCGCCGAGTACCTCGCCCCGGTGGACTGAATCCGTCAACTTGTCGAGCTCGGCCTTGAGATCGCGCCCGGCGGTGCGGGCGGCGGCCAGCTCCTGCTCACGGCGGGCCTTGGCGGCCTCGGCGGCGACGCGTTCCGCGTCCGCCCGCCCCAGGGAGACCTCGACGTGCGCGAGCAGCTGCCGCGCGCCGGAGGCGACGGCCTCCGCGACGGCGGCCTCGTGCCGCAGCCTCGCCCGCCGCTGCTCGGCACGCGCGCGTGCCTCGCGTTCCGCCCGCGCCGCCCGGTCCAGCGCGTCGGCCCGCCCGGCCAGCCCCTTGACCCGCTCCTCGTGCGTACGGACCTGGAGCCGCGCCTCCATCTCGGTCTGCCGCGCGTTGGCCCCGTCGGCGGCGAGCCGGTCCCGCACGAAGGTGTCGGGCTCCTCCTCGACCGGCATCTCCTCGGCGACGGCGAGCCGTTCGGCCAGTTCCTCGGCCTCCTGCACGGCCTTGTCGAGCGCCTCCTGGGCCCGGGCGGCCGCGGCGGTGGACCGCTCGGCCTCGCCCGCGGCACCGCGGGCCTGTCCGGCGAGCCGCCCGAGCTGCTGCGCGACGGCGGACTTCTCCCGCTCGGCGGCCCGCCGCCGCTCCCCCAGCTCCTCGACGAGCCCGGCGGCTTCCCCGCGCCGCTCCCCCGCCGCCCGCTGCGCCTCGGTGAGCTCCTCGCACCGCACCGCCAGCTCCTCCAGCTCGGCGGCGGCCTCGTCCACGGACGCCTGCACCTCGAGCAGACTGGGCGCTCCGGCAGAGCCGCCGTGCGCGAAGTGCGCGCCCAGCAGGTCCCCTTCGGCGGTCACGGCGGTGAGATCGGGCCGGGCGTGCACGAGGTCCTCGGCGTCCTCGAGGGTCCCGACGACGACGATCCCGCGCAGCAGCCGCCGTACGGCGGGCATGAGCTCGAGGGGGGCGCGGACGAGGTCGGCGGCGAAGGGAACGCCGGCCGGGCGGGGGGCGTCGGACGCCGGCTCCTCCACGGCCCCCGCGAGCAGCAGGGCCGCCCGCCCCCCGTCCTGCTTGCGGAGCAGGCGGATGGCGTCGGCGGCGGCGGACGGGGTGGTCACGGCGAGGGCGTCGGCGGCGGCGCCGAAGGCGGCGGCGAGGGGGACCTCGTAGCCGGGGGTGAGGGTGAGGAGTTCGGCGGCCGGACCGAGCAGGCCGGTGAGGCGGTCCCGCGCACCGAGCAGCGCGCCCGTGCCGTCCTTGCGGCGCAGGCCCAGGGCCAGGGCCTCGTGGCGGGCCTGGGTCGCGGCACGCCTGCGCTCGGCGGCGGTGGCCGCCTCGCGGGCCGCGCTCAGCGCGCTCTCCGCCTCGGCGAGCTGCCGTTTCGCCGCCTCGTGCCGCTCGGCGAGTTCCGCGTCACCGGCGTCCAGGCCGTCGACCTCCGCCTTCAGGGCCTCGTACTCCTCCTGCGCGGTGACGGCCCTCTCCTGGGCTTCGTCCCGGGCTGCGGCCAGGCGGTCGATCTCGGCCTGGGCGGAGGCGGCGCGGGAGCGGGCCGCGTTGACCTGACCGTGCAGCCGGGCGAGGCCCTCGCGGCGGTCGGCGATGGCGCGGGCGAGGTCCTTCAGGCGCCGTTCCTCGACGGCGAGCTCCCGCTCCAGGTCGGCGCGGTGGGAGACGGTGTCCTCGAGGGCCCGCTGCGCCGCCTCCAGGGCGGCCTCCAGCTCGGCCTCCTGCTCGCGGATGCGGGCGGCCTCGCGCTCCATGTCCTCGGGGTCCCGGCCGCGCCGCTCCTCGGGCGGCGCGGAGGTGGCGCTCTTCACCCGCGCGTCGGCCAGGGAGATGGTGCCGCGGACCCGTTCGGCGAGCTGGGACAGCTCGTACCAGGTCTGTTGGGCGCGCTGGAGGCGGGGCGTGAGCCGGCGGACCTCGTCCTCGAGGAGCGCCTCCCGCTGGAGCGCCTTCCTCAGCTCCTGCTCGGCGGCCTCCTTGCGTTCCTTCAGTGCGGCCTCGTCGGCGACCTCGGCCTGGAGGGCCTCCCGCAGCCGTACGAGATCGTCGGCGAGGAGGCGGAGGCGTGCGTCGCGCAGGTCGGCCTGGATGACGGCGGCACGTCTCGCGACCGCCGCCTGCCGGCCGAGGGGCTTGAGCTGGCGGCGCAGCTCGTCGGTCAGGTCCTGCACGCGCGCGAGGTTGGCCTGCATCGCGTCCAGTTTCCTGAGCGCCTTCTCCTTGCGCTTGCGGTGCTTGAGGACGCCCGCGGCCTCCTCGATGAAGGCGCGGCGGCCCATGGGGTCGGCGTGCAGCACGGAGTCGAGCTGGCCCTGGCCGACGATGACGTGCATCTCGCGGCCGATGCCGGAGTCGCTCAGCAGGTCCTGGATGTCCAGCAGACGGCACGTGTCGCCGTTGATCTGGTACTCGCTGCCGCCGTTGCGGAACATGATCCGCGTGATGGTGACCTCGGCGTACTCGATGGGCAGCGCCCCGTCGGAGTTGTCGATGGTCAGGGACACCTCGGCGCGGCCCAGCGGGGGGCGGCCGGTGGTGCCGGCGAAGATGACGTCCTCCATCTTGCCGCCGCGCAGCGACTTGGCGCCCTGCTCTCCCATGACCCAGCTGAGCGCGTCCACGACATTGGACTTGCCCGAGCCGTTCGGGCCGACGACGCACGTGATCCCCGGCTCGAACCGGAGTGTGGTCGCCGAGGCGAACGACTTGAACCCGCGGAGGGTCAGGGCCTTGAGGTGCACGGCGCTGGACTCTACCTTCCGCGAATGTCTCACTCCATGAACCCGCGGTTTCACCCATGAACGCGCAGGGCACACCACTCGTTAAAGAGACTGAAAGGATGCGCGGGTAAAGAAAGCGGCGCGGGGGACAGAAAGAAGGGACGCCGAAGCGTCCCTTGCAACTTCTGACAACTAAGCGGTCCGACGCGGTGGAACGGTTTCGCCCAGCCGCTGCGTGTGCTGTTGTGGAGCAGTGCAGCGATCAGGTGAGCGCAGGCTCCGCCTGGTGTGCGTCGATGCTCTCCATGATCCTGTCGTGAGAAGCGGCAGCCGTCAGCGCGTCGTTCTCCGCCTGAATCCGTACGAGCTCGGATTCGAGGTCCTGGACGCGCTGCTGGAGCCGTCGCATCTCGGCGAGGAGTCGCGGGTCGGAGCCGCCGACGTAACCGAGAAGCGCCTTTGCCATGATGGATGGTCCTCCACACTGAGTGACCGACCGAAGCGGTGTGGGTCGTGAGGGATTCGCACCCGCGGTGCTTGGCAGGATCTTGTTCCTGCTGCCGTTCATCCATGCCAAACAGCTAGGTGCGCGGGGTGCTTTCAGCGTCTCACCAAAAAGTTTGACGGTCAACACGATCACGCCCCGTATTGGCGGGTAACCCCGGGGCGCGCGGCCTGGAACGGCGGCGCTGCGACTCCTGCGGGACCCTCAGGGCGTGGCGATCATCCTTACGTGCGGAGCCTGCCATCGCAAGCGGTTCTTGGCAACCACCTGCTCCTTTCTGCTTCGGGCAGATGCCGGTGGCATGTCCCTCCGCTTTCGGCCGGCTTCCCGGGGCCCGTCTCGTCAGCGGATCGCGAATCCGTCGTAGCCGCCGCGCGGTGTGTCCCATATCTCTGTGACTCCGTCCACGCGCCCGGGCGTGTCGTCACCCTGGAGCCAGTCCAGCAGGCCTTCGCAGCCGTCCCGGGCCCCCTCGGCGACCACCTGGACCCGTCCGTCGGCCAAATTGAGAGCAAAGCCACTCAGCCCGCCGATCTCAAGCGCTTTCGCCCGCGTGAACCAGCGGAAACCCACGCCCTGGACCTGTCCGCGCACCCAGGCGACCAGCCTTACATCCTCACTCATGGGTGCAACCTAACCAGGCAATGTCCCTGGGGACACTTCCTCCCCCAGCGCCATGCGGTACCGTCCCCACCCAATGCATCTCATATGAAACTCACTCGATCGAGTGAGTCAGGTCGACCATCAGGAGCCATGCGCCACAGGGCGCCGGTCGGCCGCAGGGACCGCACCGAGAGCAGAGGGACCCGCTCAGAGCAGAGGGACCCATTCAGACCGGAGGGACCCGCTCGGACCAGAGCGACTCCCTCAGACCAGAGCGACTCCCTCCGACCAGAGGGACCCCCTCCGACCAAGGGGACTCCGCTCAGACGAGTTGGACGAGGAAGGCCAGGACATGGGACGCCACCGACGCTCCGCCGCCGGCCGCGCCGCCACGGGCCGCGCCACGGGGGCCACCCACACCGACGGCTCGTCCCCGCAGGGGCACGCCGGACGGGACTGGTACGCGGGCGACGGCCCCACGATGGGCATCGCTCCGTACCTGAACCCGGAGGCGTACGCCGACTCCGTGGCCAGGAGCCAGGAGTACCTGTTCGCGACGGACGACCAGTACGCACGGGCGTCGGCCGACACCGCCGTCCTCCCGGCGGAGGGCTTCTCGCCGGACGACGGCCCGCACCGGCCCGGATCCGGGCAGGGCGGTTCCGGCCGCCGCCGCAAGAAGAAGGCGGTGACCCCGGTCAGGACGGGTCTGCTCGGCGTGTCCGCGGCGGTCGCCATCGGCACGGTGGCGGTGGCCACGGGCGTGGTGCCCGGCCTCGACAACTACCAGCTCGGCGGTGGCGGCGGCGCCGGCGACAAGGTGCAGGCCGCCGACTCGCCCACCAACTCCGCGTCGGAGCAGGGCGGCACGTCCGGCTCCCTCGACACCGGCCGCAGCAGTACGTCGGGCAGCCGCGACGCCGGCCGGTCCACGTCGCCCTCCGCATCGGCCCCCACCTCGGCGTCTCCCTCCCCCTCGGCGTCCACGGCGTCACCCAGCGCGTCGCCGACCACCGAGAAGCCGAAGGCCACGCCGACGAAGGAGCCGAAGAGGCCCCCGTCGAAGACGGCCACGAAGGCGCCGGAGAAGACCAGCGTTCCGGTGACGGTCTCCGAGGAGGCCCAGGCAGCGGCGGAGGTGCTGAAGCTCGTCAACGAGGAGCGGTCCAAGGTCGGCTGCAGCGCCCTCTCCGCCAACAGCTCGCTGGCGGAGCTCGCTCAGGAGTTCAGCGAGGACATGGCCGCACGGGGCTTCTTCGACCACACCGACCCCGACGGGGCGACCCCGTGGGACCGGGCCACGAAGGCCGGCATATCCGACCTCGGCGGCGAGAACATAGCCCGGGGCCAGACCGACGCCGCGGCGGTGATGGAGGCCTGGATGAACAGCCCCGGCCACCGCGCGAACATACTGAACTGCGACTTCAAGACTCTGGGCGTGGGCGTCCACTTCGGGTCCGGCGGACCCTGGTGGACGCAGGACTTCGGCTACTGAGATAATCGCAGGTCAGAGACCTAATTCTGCTCCTGGGCCGTCCCGGGGCCGTCTTCCGTAGGTTCCTCGTCCTGGAAGACGCGGTCCACGGCGGCCCGGGTCCGGGTCTCGCTGGACGGCATCAGGTGCGTGTACGTGCGCAGTGTGAAGCCGGGGTCATGGTGGCCCAAGTACTCGCTGAGAGCTTTGATGCTCTCCCCCGCGTCCAGGAGCACCGAGGCGTAGTCCCGCCCGGTCTCCACGCCCGCGGCCCGAAGTGCCGGCCGCCACACCCGATCGTTGAAGCGGTTCCGATCGAGGGCCAGGCCCATGGAGCCGGTGAAGATCAGCGATGCCGTGACCGGAGGACCGTCGAGCGTCTTCCACGGCAAGGTGACCTGCACGGCCGGGTGGCGCTTCAGGTGCGCAGCCAACGCGAAGGCCACAGACTCGGGCAGAGGCACGTCACGCTCCTTGCCACCCTTGGGAGGAGCGAACACCGGCCGATGACGTTGCAGCAGCTTGACCTGCCGGACCACGTGCATCACCCCACCGAGGAAGTTCACGTCTTCCACGGCCAGGCCGAAGACCTCACCCTGTCGCAGACCGCACCCGGCGGCGACGTTCACGAGAGCCTGATAGCTCTCCGGTAAGGCCGCTCGAACCGCCACGACCCGTTCGGCAGGCCAGGGCTTGACCTTGCGAGGCTCGAGCCGAGGAGCCCGCACGGACCGGGCACTGCACGGGTTCGTACGGATGATCCGGTCCTCTACCGCAGCCGTGAAGACCGTAGAGACGTGCGCAAAGATCCCGCGCCGGTATCCGGCCGACAGCCCACGGTCCTCCAGAGTGCGCAGCCACAACCGGAGATGAGAGGGGGTGAAGGAGCTCATCGGCCGCGTGCCCAGGTGAGGGATCGCGTGGAGCCGCAACCGGCTCTCGACCGATTCCCGCGTCAGGGGGTCCGTGATCTGCGTGGTCATCCACTCCGTGGCGTACTGCTCGAACGTGACCTTGCCAGCGTCCGGGCTGACGTAGTCGCCGCGCGACATGTCCGCCTCGATGTTGGCGAGCCACTGTTCCGCCTTGCGCTTCTGCTTGTCCGGGAAGCTCTTGGACTTCTCTGAGCCGTCCGGCCCGATGTAGCGGGCGCGGTAGCGGAGGCCGACGCCGAAGCGGTCGGTCTTGACCCTCACGGGCTTGCCGTCCGGTCCCGGTTCAGTCCTGTACCAGCGGTCCTGGATGTGTCGGCCATCAGGCGGCCCCTTCCATCAGAGACTCGACCCAGGCGCGGACGTCTTCGGGGTCGAAACGGAGATGCCGGCCGACGCGGAAGCCCCGAGGGCCGGTGCCCTTGCGCCGCCACTGGTAGACGGTCTCGACCGGCACACCGAGCAGGTCAGCGACGTCGATCGGAGTCAGGTAGCGGGAAGGCAGCGGGCGCCTCATGCGGACACCTCCCAGTCGTCCAAATCTGCCAAGGCTTCGCGTGCTGCCTCGCGGTTTAGTCGGATGTCCCGGGCGATCGAGGCCGCCAGCCAGGACTCACCCGGGGTGTGGCCCTGCCCGGCGTAGGTCCAGTGGGCGAGCACGAGCGTGGAGCCCTCCGTGACGTCGAGGTCTCGGAGAGCCCGCGTTCGCGGCGTTCCTGCCGGGCGCGGTAGTCGGCTCGGACCTGGCGGAGGGTGCCGAGGGTGGTGGAGTAGCGGCGGGACTTGGTGGAGAAGTGGCCGCGGAAGCCGAGCATGTGAGCCCAGCGCGCCAGAAGCCGGTCCGGGTAGGCGTCGTCCAAGTCCCAGCACGCCTCGATCAGCCGCCGCGTATGGGCGGGCAGCGGGAGCTTGTCCAGCTCGGAGAGTTCCCCGATCCGGTGGTCGACCGTGCCGGTGGTCTCGGCCGCCTTGGTGGCGTACTTGGCCACGTAGGAGGCCACGGCCTGTTCGGTCAGTTCCTCGTGCCCCAAGGCGCCGATCGGCTGCACGTCGACCTGTGAACCCCACCGCAGTGTGCGGGCGGGGAAGTCGCCGGACGCGGGCACCGGCACGGAGACGCGCCCGGCAGCAGCCCGGATCGAGTCGTCCAGAAGCGCGGTCGTGGCCCACGCCGGCGGAGCCGAGTCGGGCCCGCCGGGACCGTCGAGGCGCACCACGGCATGGAAGTGCACGGCGCCCCGTACCTTGCCGAAGGAGACCCGGCACACCTCTTTCAGGGCCGATTGGGTCAGGCCCGCACGGGCGGCGATCTCCCGGCGGAGGTAGATGGTGAAGCGCCGCCACAGGTCCCCGGCGAAGTTGTTAAACAGCACCGCGCCCGCGTAGTCGTACGAGGCGGGATCGAGCGCCGTGCCCAGAGCCGGGTCGCCGTCGGCGTGGGAGCTCCCGCAGCGGCAGCGCCCAGAGTCCGGCCGGTTGTGCACGGGCCCGAACGAGGGGGCGGTCAGGGTCGCGAAGACGCGGGGGTGCTCGCGAACCGTGGCGGGCACGTCCTTGCGTTCGTCACCGGTGATCCCGGCCCGGATCAGGTGGTAGGTGTCCCCGGCGTAGGTCCAGGCGCAGGCCGGGCAGCGGGAGGCACGCCGGTTGCCGCAGGCGACCCGGAGCATGCCGCCCGGCTCGTGCTCGGTGCTGTAGGAGTACAGGACGTCACCGGTTTTCGCCTCGCGGGTGATGGTCTGGCCCCGGAGCCGGATCGGATGGGCGCAGCCGCCGGTACGGCGCACCTGTTCCTGCCATCGATCGAAGCCCGGTGAGTTCGCCACCCGAAGCATGTCGGCCAGGGTCAGAGGGTCGGTGCCCAGGGAGGCCGCAGCACCAGGCCCGCGCACGGCGCGGGCGCGCGCCGCCTCTGCTGCGCGGCCTGCCTCCTGTCTCCGCCCCGGCTGGCCGCGCCCGGCGGCGCGCTACGTGCATGCGGGCAAGGAGAAAAACCCTCTGTGGCCGGGGCGGTCGGCTCCGCGACTTTAGCCAGCCACTTTGGCGCGAGCCTCGAAGATCACGGCCCCAACGTCGTGCTTTAACGGGCAGGTCAACAGACTGCCCGACGCGCCGGAAGCTTACGGGGCCATGATCACTCGCGCCAAAGCAGCTCCCGGCCAAAGTCGCTACGCCGACCTCGCGTGGGCGGCACAAGATCCAGCACCTGGCATCGAGTAATCGCCCACGGCTCTGTTCGGCCTCGGGTGCTTGTGCCCATTACCCCGCACGGCCGCACCGCACGTGCGGCACGCTCCTCACGCTGGTCGACTGAGACAGACAGGCAAGGCAACGGAAGGACCAGCTATGGCGGTCATCACGGTGAACGACATCCCCGGGGGCACTCAGGCCCAGTACGAGCAGATCGCCGACAAGGTGACCGGTGGGCGCGGACTAGTCAGGGGCCGTTCGGACTGGCCAGTACCCGGCCTTATCTCGCACGCCGCCGGGCCCACCCCAACCGGCTGGTTCGTGTGCGACGTCTGGGAATCCGAGGAGGCGTGGCAACGGTTCGCGGACATTCTGGTGCCGTACGCGCAAGAGGTCGGGATGCCGGAGTTCGAGCTGAAGGTGTACCCGGCCTTCAACGTAGTGACCGAGTAACCACCCCTGGAGCGGGCTGAGAACGCGGCAGAAAGCCATACGTGCCCTCTGCGTGCCCGATCGAGCGGCGACCGGCGGGGAGCAACGGGGACCGTCAGCGAGCGGCACAGGAACGCACAGGTCAGCATCTCGCAAGATCAGGCGCCATCCGCATACGCGATCTTCCAAACTGGAGCTCCAAGGGCTCGGCTGATCGCTAGCGTGGGAGCTCCAACAGAGATGAGGGGGCTCACGTGGCCGACTATGCCGCTCATGCACAGAAGGCACAGGAGCTGCTGGACGCGAGTGAGAAGTGGGCGAAGGGCCGGCTCAACGCCGATCAGCTCATAGCGAGCGCTCAGGTTGAAGCACTGCTCGCCCTTGCTGCTGCCGTCTCGCGCGGAGATGACAGATCGGGGTACATCGTCGATCAACTGAAGTAGCAGTCTGCACATCGAGAAGCGCACCCCAGCCCCCCGTTCGGGCCGTCTCTGGGCCGTGCGGGGGTGCTCAGCGATAACCAACGCTGACAACCGTCGACAGCCAACCAGCAGGTCGCAGCGTTGATCGATTACACGGTCGCAGGTCAGAGAGCCGACCCTTCACTTCTTCGGCTACTAGCGCCGCCGGCGCCTTCTGACACCACCGATCTGCGGCACGTACGCCGGCTGACGACTCCGCCGGGGCGGGGTTGCCGCGGGTGGGTGTGCCTGCGGGCGGGCGAGCCGTGCGCGCGGAGGCCCCTTGCCAGGGGCCGGCGACCGAGGGCTCGAGGAGGACATGAGGCAGGCAGCCGCTCGCCCGGTCAGCCCCGCTTCCGGCTTCCTCACGATCGGCCCAGCCGGTGTTCCCGCTCGCGCGCGGGCCGGCGCCCGGGCAGCCCGGGCAGTTGCTCCCGCCTTCGGCGCCGTTGCCCTGGGTGCCTCGTGGGCTGCCCCGCAGCACGGGCGTGACGGCGCAGGGTGCCGACGAGTGCGGGATGGGGGTGAGTCCGGCGCGCGCACCCGCGAGTCTCGGTCGAAGCCGACCTCGGCGCGGATACGGGACGGTGCACACCCCAGCCCTGCGGGCACCGGCACACACTGGGGGCGGGCCCGAGCCCAGCCGCGGGGCACGTGACCGGGGCGAGTCATAGCCGGCTCAGGTGCGATCACTGGGCGAGCCCCAGCCCGGCGCAAGCGTCGGCAAACCGGGGCAGGGCCCCGCCGGTCAGTCCGGCAGGGCCGAATCCGGAGTCCGGGGGAGCCGCGAAGACCGTCGGGCACGAGGGCGCCTCGCTGCGGTGCCCCGGTCGGACCCGCCCACCGCTGCCGGTCGGCCCCGCCCCCACCAGCCGGTCCAGCACGTTACGGAGCCTCGGCCGTCCCGGCCTGTGCGGGTCGGCTCAGGCCGCCTGTGCCCGTCCCGTGGCGAAGGCCTTCGCGTTTTCGGCGACCCGGCGACCCAGGTGCTCCGCCGTGGCCACGTCCGCCTTGTGGACGCCGTCGGGGCCCTCGTCGACGTTGGTCTGCGCGGCCGCGCCCAGGAAGACGCCGAGGCGGTTGAGGTCGCTCTCGGACGCCGTGGTGCTGTTCCAGCCGGGGAGCAGACCGAGGCTGACCCAGTGCATGCCGAGCTGCGCCGCGAGGATCTGGAAGAACTGCAGGGTGTGCAGCTTGTCGCCGCTCTTGGAACCGGAGTTGGTGAACCCGGCGGCCAGCTTGTCCTTCCACGCCTGGGTGGCCCAGCGCTGGGAGGTCGCCTCGGCGAACACGTGGAAGGCGCCGGACGCGGTGCCCATGTAAGTCGGCGAACCGAACACGATCGCGTCGGAGTCGTCGAGCAGCGACCACTGCTCCTCGGTGATGTCGTCGACCTTGATCAGGTGCACCTCGGCGCCGGCCTCGACGGCACCGGAGCGGACGGCTTCCGCGAGGACTGCGGTGTGGCCGTAGCCGGAGTGGTAGGCGATGGAGACAACGGGGGTCGTCACGTGCGGACTCCTCGACGAGTGAGAGAAACGGGCAGCCGTGAGAGAAGAAGCTGCCCGTCAGCGGTAACCAAAGGAAAGCACTAACTTCTGGTTAGTGCAACCTGCCGGTTAGCGCTTTACTCGAGTACGCTGGGGACATGAACGGCATGCACGAGGGCACCGCGGAGCAGGACCTGGACCTCCCGTACAACGTGTTCGCCAAGGCCTGCCCCTCGCGCGGCACGCTGGAGCACGTCACGGGACGCTGGGGTGCGCTCACGCTCGGAGCGCTGTACGAGGGCTCGCTCCGCTTCAACCAGTTGCGCCGCCGGATCGACGGCGTGAGCGAGAAGATGCTGTCCCAGACGCTGCACGCGCTGGAGCGCGACGGCCTGGTGCTCCGCGACGCCCAGCCGACCAATCCGCCCCGCGTCGACTACGAGCTCACACCGCTGGGCCGCCAGGTGGCCGAGCGGCTCCTGGGCCTGATCCGTCTGCTGGAGGGCCGGATGGACGACGTCCTCGCGGCCCGCGCACGTTACGACGAGACGCGCGGCGGCCTCTGACACCTCGGGCAGAAGTAGCTGGACCGGTTCATCCACGGACGCCGGCGCATCGGTGTGCCGCAGCGCTTGCAGGGCATCCCCTCGCGCCCGTAGGCGTCCAGGGACCGGTCGAAGTAACCCGACTCGCCGTTGACGTTGACGTACAGGCTGTCGAAGCTGGTGCCGCCGACGGCGAGCGCCGCGTTCATCACGTCCCGGACGTGGCCGAGGAGTTCGAGGGTGCGGGGGCGGGTGAAGGTGCCCGTCGGGCGGTCGTAGTGCAGACGGGAGCGCCACAGAGCCTCGTCCGCGTAGATGTTGCCGACGCCGCTGATCAGCGACTGGTCGAGCAGGGCCCGCTTGATGGTCGTGCGCTTGCGCCGGAGTGCCTGGTGGAAGGCCTCGCTGTCGAAGAGCGGGTCGAGGGGGTCGCGGGCTATGTGCGCGATGACGTCGGGCAGACCGTCCGGGCCGGTGTCGTGCAGGGACAGCCCGCCGAAGGTGCGCTGGTCGACGAAGCGGAGTTCGGTGGCGAGGGCGTCGGCGAAGCGGACGCGGATGCGCAGGTGCTTCTCGTCGGGCGATCCCTGCGGCTGCACCAGGAGCTGGCCGCTCATGCCGAGGTGGGCCAGGATCGCCTGAGCCGTGTCCTCCAGGGGCAGCCAGAGGTACTTGCCCCTGCGGCTCGGCACCCCGACCCGGTGGCCCTTGAGGCGGTGCGCGAAGTCGTCGGAGCCGGCCACATGACGGCGTACGGCACGCGGGTGCAGCACCTCGGCCTCGGCGACCGTGCGATGGGCGACCCAGCGCTCCAGGCCGCGCCGGACGACCTCGACCTCGGGCAACTCGGGCATGAGGAACTCCCGTAGAACCGGTGGACGAGCCGAGCGCCCGCCCCGGCGAGGGGGCGGGCGCTGGGTTCGCGCTGGTGGGTCAGGCGGAGGCGGCGGACTCGGCGTCCGCGCTGCCGTCGACGGCCCGGACGGTCTTCGCCGCCTTGGCACGCTCGTCCGCCGCGGCCCGGATGGACCGCCACGCGGACTCGGCGGCCTGCTGCTCCGCCTCCTTCTTGCTGCGGCCGGTGCCGGTGCCGTACGAGACGCCTCCGACGCGGGCGGCAGCAGTGAAGGTCTTCTCGTGGTCGGGGCCGGTCTCCGTGACCAGGTACTCGGGCACGCCGAGCCCTTCGGTCGCGGTGAGCTCCTGGAGGGACGTCTTCCAGTCCAGGCCGGCACCGAGGTTCGAGGACTTCTCGATCAGCGGGTCGAACAGGCGGTGCACCAGTTCGGAGGCCGCGTCGAGGCCCTGGTCGAGATAGACCGCGCCGATCACCGCTTCCAGGGTGTCGGCGAGGATGGACGCCTTGTCCCGGCCGCCCGTGCCCTCTTCACCGCGGCCCAGCCGGATGAAGGAGCCCAGGTCGAGGCCGCGACCGACCTCCGCCAGCGCGCGCGAGTTGACCACCGCGGCCCGCAGCTTGGCCAGCTGGCCCTCGGGCAGGTCGGGGTGGGTGCGGTACAGCGTGTCCGTGACGACGAGGCCGAGCACGGAGTCCCCGAGGAACTCCAGCCGCTCGTTCGTCGGCAGACCGCCGTTCTCGTACGCGAAGGAACGGTGGGTCAGCGCGCGCACCAGAAGGGCGGACTCGACCTGGTAGCCGAGCCGCCCTTCCAGAAGCGTGTGGGACGAGGCCGTGTTGTCCGCCTTTTTCTTGGCGACTGAATCCGCCTTGGCGTCAGACATGAAGCCTCTCACCAGCCGCTCAGACCTCGAGGACCTGGCGCTTGTTGTAGGTGCCGCAAGACGGGCACGCGATGTGCTGCTGCTTGGGCTCGTGGCAGCGCTCGCACGCAACCAGGGTGGGGACCGCAGCCTTCCACTGCGACCGGCGGTGGCGCGTGTTGCTGCGCGACATCTTCCGCTTCGGAACAGCCACGGCTACTTCTCCTGCTTCTCGTCGACGCCCGCTTCGGCGCCGCTCATCTCGTCCTTCTCGCCGTCTTCGAGTGAACCGGCGAGTCCCTGCAATGCCGCCCAACGGATGTCGACGGCGTCGTGGTGGTGGTCCGGGTCGTCCGCCAGCCGCTCTCCGCACTCGGAGCACAGGCCGGGGCAGTCGTCCTGGCACACCGGCTGCATCGGCAGTGCGAGCACCACCGCATCGCGCAGCACGGGTTCGAGGTCGAACAGGCCGTCCTCGAGAAAGAGCCTGTCCTCGTCTTCCTCGGCGTCGTCGGCCGGTTCCGCCTTCACGCGGCCCCGGTCATCGGCGTCAGGGTACGAGAACATCTCCTGGAAGTCCGCTTCGAGCTGCAGCTCGACCGGCTCCAGACACCTTACGCACTCCCCCTCGGCCCGTGCACGGGCGGTGCCTGTGACGAGCACCCCTTCCATGACCGACTCGAGGCGGAGCTCCAGCTCCACCGGTGCGCCTTCCGGCACTCCGATGACCCCTTGGATACCGAGGTCCTTGGGGGCGTCGATCGTGCGGGTCAGGCGCTGCAGCGCGCCAGGACGCCGACCCAGCTCGTGCGTGTCGAACACGAGGGGGTTGCGGTGGTCGAGGCGGGCGTTAGAAGCCATTCCTGCTTTCGATCTTCCGAGCTCTGAGGGCGCTGCCCCGGTGTTCCGGGCAGCGGTGATCGCGGATGTGCATGCGACCGAAGAGCCAGGATACTGGAGCTTTCGCTCACAGCCCAATCCGGTACCCCGGCCCGCTGCCGCACCGGCCGCTACAGGCCGCGGCCCTGTTCGTAGGCGCGCAACTGCTCGGCACTGATCATGCTCGTGTCGAAGAGGCTGGTCTCGTCGAGGGCGTACCCCCGCGGGTCCTGCTGGGGCTGCTCCGCGGCCCCGTTCGGGTCGTACGGGGCCTGCTGGGCGTCGTACGCCTGGACGGGAGCCCCTCCCCCTTGCGCGTAGTCGAAGGCGGGGGAGTACGGATCGGCCTGCTGGTAGCCGTACGGATCCTGCTGGCCGCCGTAGGTCTGGTGCTGGTAGCCGCCGGCGTAGGGGTCCTGCTGCTGGTAGCCGTAGGCGGGCTGGGCGGGCTGCTGGTCGTACTGACGCTGGTGCTGCGCGGGCTGCTCGGCCGGGGCCTCCTGGTCCGCCAGGGCGGCGAGGTCGGCGAGGTAGTCGGCGTCCGAGGAGTGCTGGAAGGTCGTGGTGTCGTCGGCGAGGGCGCCGAGGTCGTCGGTGGCGATCCGGCCGTGCAGCTTCTGCCGGCCGCGGCCGACCGCCTCCAGGGTCTTGGCCAGCACCGCCTCGAAGGCGCCCAGCTTGGCGTCCACGTAGGCGTCGGCGTCGCGGCGCAGGGTCTCCGGGTCGTGGCTGCGCTCGGGGGCGTCCTCGTCCTCGTAGCCGTTCTCGTCGGTGCCCGGGCCGGTACCGAGGAGCTTCTCGCGGCCGCGGCCGACCGAACCGAGGGTCTTGGTGAGGACGACCTCGAAGTTGGCGAGCTTGGAGTCGACGTAGTCGTCGGCCTCGGCGCGGATGTCCTCGGCCTCCTTGCGGGCCTCGGCGAGGATGCGGTCGGCCTCCGCCTGGGAACGGCGGGCGATCTCGGTGTCGGAGATCAGCGAGCCCCGTTCGGCGTGTGCCGTCTCGATGATCCGCTCGGCCTCCTGGCGGGCCTGCTCGACCATCTGCTCCCGGCCGCCGATCAGCTCCTGGGCCTGGGCGAGGGAGTCGGGCAGGGCCGCGCGCACCTCTTCCAGCAGGGCGAGCAGGTCCGCGCGGTTGACCACGCACGAGGCCGACATCGGCATGGATCGGGCGCTGGAGACCGCCGTGACGATCTCGTCGAGCTTCTTCTGCACGTCCACCGGTTGCTCGCCACTCTCTACAGCTGTGTTGGAGACGGACGGGACGACTGTACGGCCACGAGGTGTCCGGCGGACACCGGGTGACGGGCCGTCAGTCGCTCAGTCCTGCCGCAGGCGCTCGGTCAGCGCTTCCAGGACGATCGGCGGGACCAGGTGGGAGACGTCTCCGCCCCAGGTCGCGACCTCCTTGACCAGTGAGGATGAGAGGAAGCTGTAGGTGGGGTTGGTGGGCACGAAGAGCGTCTCGACGCCCGAGAGGCCGTTGTTCATCTGGGCCATCTGCAGCTCGTAGTCGAAGTCGCTGACCGCCCGCAGGCCCTTGACGATGGCCGGGATCTCGCGCTGCTTGCAGAAGTCGACGAGGAGGCCGTGGAAGGCCTCGACCCGCACGTTCGCGTACTCGGCGGTGACCCGGCGGATCAGGTCGATCCGCTCGTCGATCTCGAACAGGCCCTTCTTGGACTTGTTGATCATCACCGCGACGTAGACCTCGTCGTAGAGGCGGGAGGCGCGGGAGATGATGTCGAGGTGTCCGTTGGTGATCGGGTCGAACGACCCGGGACAGACGGCGCGGCGCACTTGTGATCCCTCGCTCTCCGGTCCGGTCATCGTGCGTCTTCGCACGTAGAGGCGGCGCGACCGTACCAAAACGTTCCCTCGCCGTAGCGACGGGACCTGATCGCCTCGAAGCCCTCCGGCCAGTCGAACGTTCCGCCTCTGGTGCTGCGCTCCACGGTGACGAGGGCTTCCGGCGCGAGCCACCCTTCCGAGCGGAGTGTGAGCAGAATCTCCCGAAGATCGTCGTCGGAGACGGCGTACGGGGGGTCGAGGAAGACCAGGTCGTACGGCTCCGCCGGGGGCGTCTGGATGATCGGCCGGGCCTTGCCCGCCCGGACCTCGGCGCCGGGGAGGCCGAGGTTCTTCACGTTCTCCCGGACGGTGCGGACGGCGCGGGCGTCGGCCTCGACGAGCAGCACGTGCCCGGCGCCGCGGGAGAGGGCCTCCAGGCCCACCGCGCCGGAACCGGCGTAGAGGTCGAGGACGCGTTCGCCGTCGAGGGGGCCGCCGAGCAGGGACTGCCAGGTGGAGAAGAGACCTTCGCGTGCGCGGTCGGAGGTGGGGCGAGTGCCGGTGCCCGGCGGGACGGCCAGGCGGCGTCCGCCGGCTGCGCCGGCGATCACGCGGGTCATTTTCGGGTCCTTGGTCGTGGGGTGACTACAGGTCCAGTCTGGCAGGGTCGGATGAGGGGTGCTCCGGCGCGTGGCCGGCCGCGGGGCCGTCGTGGCCGATCGCGGCCACGCGGTGGAGCGCCGACGGCACCGACGTCGCCGTCCCCATGCTCATCCGCGCAGGCCAGGCCCTGCCCGGAGGCGTGCTGGCACGGCTCCGCGCCCCCTGGCGCGGGCCGGCTCACCCCTTCTCCAGGTACTGCTCCCTCTCCTCGTCCAGGAGGGCGTCCAGGGCCGTCCGCAGGCCAGGGAGTGCGGCCAGCTCCGGGTCCGCCGCCACGACCGCCGTGGCCTCCTTCCTGGCCTCGGCGATGACCTCCTCGTCCTCGATGACGGCGAGCACCCGCAGGCTGGAACGGGCCCCGGACTGTGCCTGGCCCAGCACGTCGCCCTCGCGGCGCTGTTCCAGGTCGATGCGGGAGAGCTCGAAGCCGTCGAGGGTGGAGGCGACGGCGTCGAGGCGCTGGCGGGCGGCGCTCGCCTCCGGCATCTCGGTGACGAGGAGGCAGAGGCCGGGAGCGGAACCCCGGCCGACGCGTCCGCGCAGCTGGTGGAGCTGGGACACGCCGAAGCGGTCGGCGTCCATGATCACCATCGCCGTGGCGTTCGGCACGTTGACCCCGACCTCGATGACGGTGGTGGCGACCAGGACGTCGGTGTCTCCGGCGGCGAAGCGGCGCATGACCGCGTCCTTGTCGTCCGGGGGCATGCGGCCGTGGAGCACCTCGACCCCGAGGCCCTGGAGAGGGCCCTTGGCGAGCTGGTCGGCCACGTCGAGCACGGCGAGCGGCGGGCGCTTGTCCGCCTCGTCCTCCGGGGACTTCTTCTTGCCGGCCTTCTTCGGGTCGTCCTCCTCGTCGCCGATGCGCGGGCAGACGACGTAGGCCTGGTGGCCGCCCGCCACCTCCTCGCGGACCCTCTCCCACGCGCGGGAGAGGAAGTGGGGCTTGTCGGCGGCGGGGACCACATGGCTGGCGATCGGTGAGCGGCCGGCCGGGAGCTGGTCGAGGACGGAGGTCTCCAGGTCGCCGAAGACGGTCATGGCGACCGTGCGCGGGATGGGGGTGGCGGTCATGACGAGCAGGTGGGGCGGCTGTTTGCCCTTGCCGCGCAGGGCGTCGCGCTGTTCGACGCCGAAGCGGTGCTGTTCGTCGACCACGACCAGCCCCAGATCGTGGAACTGGACCTTGTCCTCGATCAGCGCGTGGGTGCCGATGACGATCCCGGCCTCTCCGGTGACCAGGTCGAGCAGCGCCTGACGGCGCGCGGCGGCCCCCATCGACCCGGTGAGCAGCACCACCTTGGTGGCGTCCTCGGCCCCGCCCAGCATCCCGCCCTCGGCGAGCTCGCCCATCATCTCGACGACGGAACGGTGGTGCTGCTGCGCGAGGACCTCGGTGGGGGCGAGCATCGCGGCCTGCCCGCCGGCGTCGACGACGGCGAGCATGGCGCGCAGGGCGACCATCGTCTTCCCCGATCCGACCTCTCCCTGGAGCAGCCGGTGCATCGGGTGGTCCGTCGCCAGGTCGTCGAAGATCTCCTGGGACACCTTGCGCTGGCCCTCGGTGAGGGTGAAGGGGAGGCGGTCGTCGAAGGCGGCGAGGAGGCCGTCGGGGCGTGGTCTGCGCGGGACGGCGGGGAGTTGGGCGTCGGCGTGGCGGCGGCGGGCGAGGGCCACCTGGAGGACGAAGGCCTCGTCCCACTTCAGGCGGGCGCGGGCGTCGGCGATGTCGGCCTTGGTGTGCGGGCGGTGGATCTTGAGGAGGGCCTCGGGGAGGGAGACCAGGCCGCGGCCCTCGCGGAGGCTGTCGGGAAGGGGGTCGAGGGCCTCCTGGGCGCTGGGCAGGACTGTCTGGATCGCCTTGCCGATCTTCCAGGACTCCAGCTTGGCGGTGGCGGGGTAGATCGGGATGAGGGCGCCCGCCCAGGTCTCGACCGTCTCGCCGGGGTCGTCGGCGTCACCGCGCAGCAGTTCGTAGGCGGGGTGGGCGAGTTGGAGGCGGCGGTTGAAGACGGAGACCTTGCCCGCGAACATCGCGCGGGTGCCCGGCAGGAGCTCCTTGTGGGGTTTGTGGACGCCGTTGCCGAAGAAGACCAGCTGGATGCGGCCGCTGCCGTCCGTGATGGTGACCTCCAGGCGCTGGCCCTTGCCGCGGGGCGCCTTGGCGGAGGCGAAGGTGTGCAGGCGGGCGTCGGCGACCTGGGCGACCACCGTGACGTGTTCGTCCATGGGGAGGTCGGCGAGGTGCGTGAGCTGGCCGCGCTCCTCGTATCTGCGCGGGTAGTGGTGCAGGAGATCGCCGACGGTGTGCAGGCCGAGGTGCTCGGCCATCACCTTCGCGGTCGGTGGGCCGAGCACCTTTTTCAGTGGTTCTTCGAGTGCGGGCACGAGATCCATTGCACACCACGCCACTGACATTGCCGTATACGTGTCTTGAAACCCCTGGTCAGACGGCTCGTTCGGGGCCTAGGATGGCGCGCTCCGGCCATCCCCGCGGTCACCGCCCCACCGGGACCGCCCGACCCCGCGCCGTCGGCCTCCCCCCGTCCGCGGCGCCGCAGCGATGGACTCCCAGACCTCACAGCCGTCTCCCGCATCACCGTCACCTCATACGTTCCAGGTCGACCTGCGTGGTCTGGTGGACCTGCTGTCCCATCACCTCTATTCCAGTCCCAGGGTCTATCTGCGCGAGCTGCTGCAGAACGCGGTGGACGCCGTCACCGCCCGGCGGGCCGAGGAGCCCGACGCACCGGCGCGGGTGCGGCTGTTCGCCTCGGACGGCGGGCTGCGGGTGGAGGACTCCGGCATCGGCCTCACCGAGGCCGATGTGCACAGCCTGCTGGCCACCATCGGGCGCAGCTCCAAGCGGGCGGACGGCCTGCAGGAGGCCCGGTCCGACTTCCTCGGGCAGTTCGGCATCGGGCTGCTCGCCTGTTTCGTGGTCGCCGAGCGGATCCGGGTGGTCAGCCGCAGCGCCCGTACGCCCGGCGCGCCGCCCGTGGAGTGGACGGCCCGTGACGACGGCTCGTACACCGTGCGGACGCTGCCCGACGACGAGCGTCCAGAGCCGGGCACGACCGTGCACCTGGTGGCGCGGGCGGGGGCCGGCGAGTGGCTCGGCGACCAGCGGGTCCTGCAACTGGCGCGGGACTTCGGCTCGCTGCTGCCGTACGACGTCCGGGTCGGCGACGAGGCGGTCACCGACCTGCCGGCGCCCTGGGACCGGCCGTACCCCTCCCCCGCCAACCGACGGGTGGCGCTGGCCCGGCACTGCCACGAGCTGTTCGGTTTCACACCGCTGGACTCGATCGAGCTGAACGTGCCGCTGGCGGGCATCCGCGGGGTGGCGTACGTGCTGCCCTCGGCGGTCAGTCCGGCCCAGCGGGCGGGCCATCGCGTGCACCTGAAGGGCATGCTGCTGACCGAGCGGGCCGAACAGCTGCTGCCCGACTGGGCGTTCTTCGTGCGATGCGTGCTGGACACGGACAGTCTGCGGCCCACGGCCTCGCGCGAGTCCCTGTACGAGGACGAGACACTGGCGGCCGTGCGGGAGGCGCTGGGGGAACGGATCCGCTCCTGGCTGACGGGCCTCGCCGCCGGTGACCCGGAGCGGCTCGCGGCGTTCCTGACCGTGCACCACCTGGGCGTGAAGTCCCTGGCGCGGCACGACAGGGAGATGCTGCGCACGATGCTGCCGTGGCTGCCCTTCGAGACGACGGACGGACGGCTGTCCCTGGAGGAGTTCGCGCAGCGGCACCCGGTGGTCCACTTCACGCGCACCGTGGAGGAGTACCGGCAGGTCGCCCCGATCGCCTCCGCGCAGGGCGTCGGGGTGATCAACGGCGGTTACACCTACGACAGCGAGCTCGTCGAGGCGCTGCCGTCGGTGCGGCCGGGGACGGTGGTCGCCGAGCTGGACGCGGACACCGTGACCGCGCACCTGGACGCGGTCGACCCGGCCGAGGAGCTGGCGCTGTCGGGGTTCCTGGCGGCCGCGCGGGCGAAGCTCGACCCGCTGGGCTGCGACGTGGTGCTGCGGTCCTTCCACCCCCTGTCCGTGCCCGCGCTGCACCTGGACGACCGGGCGGCCCGGCACGAGCAGGCGCGGGCGGAGGCCGAGGCGCAGGCGGACGACCTGTGGGCGGGCATCCTGGGCTCCCTGCGCGGCAGCGCCCCGCGCGCGCGTCTGGTGCTCAACCACCTCAACCCGTTGATCCGGCGGATCAGTTCCCTGCGCGACGCCGAGCTGGTCGGCACCGCCACCGAGTCGCTGTACGGGCAGGCGCTGCTGATGGCGCAGCGGCCCCTGCGGCCCGCTGACTCCGCGCTGCTGAACCGCTCGTTCATCGGCCTTCTGGAATGGGCCACGCACGGGGACACCACACGCGGGGACGCCGCTCACGGGGAGCCGGCGCAGGGGGAGGACGGCCACTGATGACCGAGATCACGGACTTCGACTCCCTCCGCCGGGCGATGGCGGAGAACTCCGAGCAGCCCGAGGGCCCGGCCCGCAACGCGCGCGCGGAGCAGCTGCTCGTGGAGGCCGAGAGGCTGAACATCCCGCTCGCCGTGATAGAGGCGCTCGGGCACCAGCTGAAGGTCTACAACTACAGCTCCGAGAAGGCCAAGATGTTCGTCCCGTTCGCGCGGCTGCTGCGCATGTGGGACGAGCGGCCCGAGGACTTCGACGAGTACGAGACGCACTCGCTGCACTGGGTCTTCAAGTGGATGTCGGCCGGGATGCTCGACCAGCCGCACATCCCGCTGGCGTCCGTGGAGAAGTGGCTGGGCGAGATGGAGCACCGCTACCGGCTCGCCGGGCACTCCGAGCGGGCCGTGCGCAGCGCCGAGTTCAGCGTGGCCGCGCACGTCGGGGACGTGGCACGGGCCGAGCGGGCGTTCGCCGCCTGGCTGGCCGCGGACCGCGACAGCATGGCCGACTGCCACGCCTGCGAGCTGCACGGTCAGGGCTGGTGGCAGGCGGAGCGGGGCCGGGACGCCGAGGCGCTGGAGCTGTGGGCGCCCGTCCTGGAGGGCACGTACACGTGCGCGCACGAGCCGCACACCGTGCTCGCGTCGTCCTTGGTGCCGCTGCTGCGGCTGGGCCGCCTGGACGAGGCCCGCGCCCATCACCTGCGCGGCTTCCGGCTGGTGCGGACCATGGAGAGCATGCGGGGCGCGTACGCCGACCACGTGGAGTTCTGCGCGCTGACCGGCAACGAGGCGCGGGGCCTGGAGCTGCTCGCGGAGCGGCCGGCGTACTTCACCGACGACGGTCATCCGCGCAGCAGGCTGGAGTACCTGAGCGTGGTCGTGCTGCTCATGGAGCGGCTGGCCGAACGGGGCCTGGGCGGGCAGCAGGTGCCCGGACCGGCCGGGCGGACGTGGACGGCGCACGATCTCGCCGCCCACGCGCGCGGTGAGGCGCTCGCGCTGGCCGCGCGGTTCGACGAACGCAACGGCACGTCGTACGTGAGCGAACGGGCACGCGCGCGGATGGCGCAGCGTCCGCTGGTGGAGCGGCTGCCGCTGGGCGTGCGGGCGGTACGGACGCCGGCGCCGAGCGTGCCGGTGCCGCCGTCTCCCGCCGCGCCCGCCGGCGAGGTCGAGCCGTCCGCCCTGCTCGCCGAGGCACGGCGGCTGTCGGACACCCTGCAGCCGCACGCCGTGGAGGCGTGGGCGGCGGTGGCGCGGGCCGCCGAGGGCGTCGAACTGGACGCGCGCGACCGGGCGGAGATCGCCGACCACGAGGCGATGGGGCGCGGCCCCGAGGGTGCCGAAACGTTCGAGCGCGCGGCGCAGCTGTACGCGGAGGCGGGCGATCCCGGAGAGGCCCTGGCGGCCCGCGCGCGTGCCGCGTACGTCCGCGCGCTCGCCGGGGACGTGGACGAGGCGCTCGCGGCGGTCGCCGAACCCTACGACCGGGTGCTCGCGCTGTACGCCGAGGGCGGCACGGAGGTCCGGCAGACGGCGGGCGTCCTGATGGGCCGCGCGCGGATCCTGATGCGGCGCGTCCACGAGGCCGACGGGCCCGTGGCGGAGGCGGTCCTCGCGGAGGCCGAGGCGGCCGTGCGGGAGGTGCTGGCGCTGGTCGAGGGGCGGGCCGGGGACGACGTACGGCTCGCCGCGCGGGTCGCCGAGGGGCGCGCGATGCTCGCGGAGCTGGCGGCGCGCTCGGGGAGCCCCGAGAAGGGTGCTCGGTTGTTCGCGCGGGCGGCGGCGGAGTTCGTGGCGGCGGGTCTGCCGTGGTTCGCCGTGGAGTACGAGGCCCGGCTGGCCGGGCTCGCGCACCACCTGGGCGACCTGGTGGAGGCGGAGCGTGCGCTGCGGGCCGCCCTGGAGCACGGCGGGGCGTACCTGGAGCCGGTCGGGCGGGCCCAGTTGCACCTCCAGCTCGCCGAGGTCGTCGGGGGCCGGGGGGAGGCGGACGAGGCCGCGGAGCACGCCCTGGAGGCGGCGCACTGGGCCGACGAGGCGGGCGAGGGCCCGACGTTCGGCGCGTGGGCCCGCCACCAGCTGGGCGGGTTCCTGGTGCGCCAGGGCCGTTGGGCCGAGGCCGCGGAGGTGCTGGAGTCGGCGCTGACGGACCTGGACGCCGAGACGCACGGCGACGGGGTGGTCGTCCAGACGCAGTGGTGGCTCGGCGACTGCCTGAGCGAGCTCGGCGAGCACCGGGCCGCCGCCGAACGCCGGCTTCAGGCCGCCGAGATCGCCCGGCACTGGCCCGAGCAGCACGACCACGCGACGCTGGCGCACCTGGCCGCCGAGTCGCTCGGCCAGGCGGGCCTGCCGGATGAGGCGGACCGGGCCTACGCGCTCGCGGGTGAGCTGTGGCGCTCCCTCGGCAACGTCCACGGGCTGGTCCGGTCCCTGCGTGCCCGCGCGTGGCTGGCGCTGCGCACGGAGGACGGCACGGACGGGGCGCGCAGGCTGATGACGAGCGCCGTGGAGGAGTGCGCGGACGCGCTGGACGCGGCGGAGGACGACGAGACGCGCCTGCGGCTGGTCGTCGAGCTCGGCCACACCCACCGCCAGTTCGGGGACCTGCTCGCCCGCTCGGTCCCGGAGGACGCCGACGACGACTCCATCCGGGCCGCGCTGGAGGAGGCCCTGTGCCAGATGGCCGAGGCGGTCGCGGTGTTCGTCTCCCTGGGCGACGACGCGCCGCTGCACGCCCGCACCGGGGCCGAACTGGCCGCGGGCTGGCTGGAGACCGACCTGGGACGTCCCGAGCAGGCGGCGGCACGCGCGCGGGCGGTGCTCCGGGTGTACGCGGAGGCCGACGCCGAGGGCGGGGGTGACGAGGCCGTGCGGGCACGGCGGACGGAGGCGGAGCAGTTGCTGCAGGTCGTCGCGGAACAGGCGGCGGACTGACGTCCGGGCTACTCCACGCCGATCAGCAGCAGCGCCCCCTGGCGCCCGCCCCGGTACACCACCGTGTCGACCGCCAGGTACCCCTCCCGCACCCGCGCCTCCAGCCGCTCGGCGACGCCTTCGGGAGCCTCGTCGCCGAGCACCAGGGTGACGAGCTCCCCGCCCGCCGCCAGCATGCGGTCGAGCACGGTCTCGGCGGTGGCGGTGACGTCGGCGCCGATGACGGCGACGTCGCCGTCGATGAGGCCGAGGACGTCGCCGGCCTGGCAGATGCCGGCCATGGTCCACGACTGGCGCTCGGCGACGGCGACCTCGGCGTAGCGGGTCGCGCCGGCCGCCGAGGTCATCGAGACGACGTCCTCGTCGAAGCGGCGGTCCGGCTCGTGCACGGCGAGCGCGGCGATCCCCTGGACCGCGGACCGGGTGGGGATCAGGGCCACCCGGATGCCCTCCGAGCGGGCCTGTTCGGCGGCCGCGGCCGCGGTGTGGCGCAGGTCGGCGTCGTTGGGCAGCAGCACGACCTCGCGCGCGTGGGCGCGCCGTACGGCCTCGACGAGCTCGCCGCTGGCGGGCGGCTCCCCGGGGCGCGCGAGGACCGTGGTCGCGCCGGCCTCGGCGTACAGTCCGGCCAGCCCCTCGCCGGGCACGACGGCGACCACCGCACGCTGGGCGCGCTCGCGGGGCGGCCGTTCGCCCCCGCGCGCGTGCACGTCGTCGGCGCCGAAGTGCGTGATGCGGATCCGGTACGGCCGGCCGGCCTCGACGCCCGCCTCCACGGCGGCGCCGGCGTCGTCGACGTGGACGTGGACGTTCCACAGCCCGTCGCCGCCGACCACGACCAGCGAGTCCCCGAGCGCGTCGAGCCGCTCCCGCAGTCGGGCCACGGCCGCGTCCTCGGCCTCCAGGAGGTAGACGACCTCGAAGGCGGGTCCGCCGTCCCCGCCGTCCTCGCAGGTGTCCGCCGGGGCGGGCTGCGCCGGCACGCACTCCTGGGGCTCCCCCCGCGGGTGCGTCCCGCTTCCGGAGCGGGCCGGGGCCCCCGGCACCTCCCCCGTGAACGTCTCCACCAGCGCCGCGAGCACCGCCACCAGCCCCCGCCCGCCCGCGTCGACCACTCCGGCGCGCTTGAGGACGGCCAGCTGGCCCGGCGTCTCGGCGAGCGCCACGCACGCCCCCTGATAGGCCGCCCGTGCGATCGTCCCGCAGTCGCCCTCGGCCCCTCCGGCCGCGTCGGCGGCGGCCGAGGCGACCGACAGGACGGTGCCCTCGACCGGATGGGCCACGGCCTGCCGGGCGGAGTCGGCCGCGTGCCGCAGGGCCAGGCGCAGCCCCTCCGCGTCGGCGTGAGAGGCGTCACTCCCGGCGGCGAGCACCTGGGCCATGCCGCGCAGCAGCTGCGCGAGGATCGTCCCGGAGTTGCCGCGGGCGCCGATGAGCGCGCCGTGCGCCATCGCGTGCGCGGCGTCGGCGAGAGAGGGGCTCCCGGCGGGCGCCGAGCCGGCCTCGTACCCGGCGAACACGGCCTCGACGGCGGTCGCCGCCGACTCGACGGTCAGGTACAGGTTGGTGCCGGTGTCCCCGTCCGCGACGGGATAGACGTTGATCGCGTCGATCTCCTCGCGCGCCCGCCCCAGCGCGCGCAGGGCGAGACCGCACCAGGTGCGCACCGCGAGAGCATCGAGGAATGTCTGCGGCACCTGCGGCACCTGGGCCTCCTTGAGCTGCTGGACTGGGACGCAGCGTAGACCGTGGGTGGGTGCCCACCGGAAGAGGGCCGGGGGCCGGGCCCTGAGCAGCCATGGTAGTTTCGTTGTACTGGCGCAGCCGTTGTATGCTGCTCCGGTTGCCCGATCCAGATCGGGCCATCCCCCTGGCACCGCCACTCAGATCCTTGATCCCATGATCTTGATCCCGGCATGCCGGGATCAACCGTAAGTGCATCTGAAGTCTTTGGAGTGACCCGTGGCTGCCAACTGCGACGTCTGCGGCAAGGGGCCGGGCTTCGGCAACAACATCTCGCACTCGCACCGCCGTACGTCCCGCCGCTGGAACCCGAACATCCAGCGTGTGCGTACCGTGGTCGGCGGGACGCCGAAGCGCGTGAACGCTTGCACCTCGTGCATCAAGGCCGGCAAGGTCTCGCGCTGACGCTCAGCTGAGCGCGCGGCCACTGCCGGTTCGCTGCACTGAGCCGGTCCACCTCTGGTGGACCGGCTTTTTGCTGCGTCTCGCGCCGTACGCCGTGGCTCGCGCCGTGCCTCGCCCGGCACGCGGCGGCGGACGTCAGGCCCCGGGCCTACCGGGACGCGTGAGGTCCCAGCCGTGGTCCACCGGACCGATGCCCCCGCCCAGTGCGAACCCGGCCGCGATCGCCCCGGTGACGTACTCCTTCGCCGCGGCCACCGCCTCCGGAACGGCCCGCCCCTTGGCGAGCTCCGAGGCGATCGCCGACGCGAGGGTGCAGCCGGTGCCGTGCGTGTGCCGGTTGTCGAGCCGGGGGGCACGCAGCCAGTGCTCGGCGGTGCCGTCGCTGAGCAGGTCGACGGCCTCACCGGGAAGATGCCCGCCCTTGATGAGCACCCAGCGCGGCCCGTACGACAGCACGGCGGCCGCCGCCTCCCGCAGATGCTCCTCGGACTCGACCCGCACACCCGTGAGTTGGGCCACCTCGTCGAGGTTCGGGGTGGCGACGGTCGCGACGGGCAGCAGTTCGGTCCGTACGGAGTCCAGCGCCGAGGCCGCCAGCAGCGGGTCCCCGTGCTTGGAGACGCCGACGGGGTCGACGACGATCGGTGCGTCCGTAGCGGCGAGCAACTCGGCCACCGCCTCGACGAGTTCGGCGGAGGCGAGCATGCCGGTCTTCACGGCCTGGACGCCGATGTCGTCGACGACACTGCGGTACTGGGCCCGCACCGCGTCCACGGGCAGCTCCCAAGCGCCCTGCACGCCGAGGGAGTTCTGCGCGGTGACCGCGGTCACCACACTCATGCCGTGGACGCCGAGCGCGAGCATCGTCTTCAGGTCGGCCTGAATACCGGCGCCGCCACCGGAGTCGGAGCCGGCGACCGTCAGCACCCGGACAGGCGCGCTCATGACTCGATGTCCCCGAAGTGGTCCCAGCCGCCCTTGCTGGTCCACGGCGCGCCGTCGACCGTCACCTGGGGCAGGGCGGAGGGGTTGAGTACCTCGCCGATCACCTTCCAGCGGGCCGGCAGTTTCACGTCCGGCGGGAAGGTCGCCACGATCGCGTGGTCCTCTCCCCCGGTCAGCACCCACTGCATGGGGTCGACGCCGACGGCCTGCCCGATGTCGTTCATCTGCGTGGGGATGTCGACCGCCCCGGAGCGGATGTCGATGCGGACCTTGCTGGCCTCCGCGATGTGCCCCAGGTCGGCGATCAGCCCGTCGCTCACGTCGCACATCGCGGTCGCGCCCAGCGCGGCGGCCGCCGGACCGGCGTGGTACGGCGGCTCGGGGCGACGGTGGGCCTCGACGAAGGCGCGCGGCGAGCGGAAACCCCGGGAGAGGACGGCGTACCCGGCGGCGGACCAGCCCAGCCATCCGGTCACCGCCACGAGGTCGCCGGGCTGCGCGCCGGCCCGGGTGATCGGCTCCTGGTTGCGCAGGTCGCCGAGCGCGGTGATCGACACCATGATCGTGTCGCCGCGTACGACGTCTCCGCCGACGACCGAGGCACCGGCGACCTGGCACTCGTCGCGCAGGCCGTCCATCAGCTCGGTCGGCCAGGTCACCGGCAGTTCGGCGGGCACGACAAGGCCGAGCAGCAGCGCGGTCGGCACGGCGCCCATCGCGGCGATGTCGGCGAGGTTCTGGGCGGCGGCCTTGCGGCCGACGTCGTAGGCGGTGGACCAGTCCCGGCGGAAGTGCCGGCCCTCCAGCAGGATGTCGGTGCTGGCCACGACCCGGCGGTCGGGCGCGGCGACCACCGCGGCGTCGTCGCCGGGGCCGACCCGGACCGCCGGGGTGGTGGTGAGACGGGAGGTGAGCTCCCTGATGAGCCCGAACTCCCCTAGCTCACCAACAGTGCCCTTCATCGCCCTTGCTCCCCTTCTGTCCCTGTCCGTGCCCGGTCGCGCGTCACCAGTGTCCTCGATACGGTCGAGGTGAACGTCAACTTCTGTCCTGCCTGCACCCCGGCGCGCGAGCCGCGGCACCCGCAGGTCTCCCCGCGGCGAGCGGCGACGCGATACCGTGGCGTTCCTTTTCCCCACATGATCCTCGTGGCCGCCCTGGAGGTTCCGTGGTACAGGCGTACATCCTGATCCAGACGGAGGTCGGCAAGGCGTCGACCGTCGCCGAAACGATCAGCAAGATCCCTGGGGTCGTCCAGGCCGAGGACGTGACGGGTCCCTACGACGTGATCGTGCGGGCCCAGGCCGACACGGTGGACGACCTCGGCCGCATGGTGGTCGCCAAGGTCCAGCAGGTGGACGGGATCACGCGTACCCTGACCTGCCCGGTCGTGCATCTGTAGCCCCCGTCTACCCTTGGCCGGTGAACCTTTTCCGTCACCGGCCGGTCGTTCTGCCCCCGCTCGCCCTCCTGCTCGCTGCGGTGGGCTGCTCCTCAGCAGACGGTGACGCGTCGGCGGCGGTTCCCAGTGCCTCGGCGGCGGTCACAGAACTGTGCCGCAACCTGGACCGGGCGCTGCCGTCCACGGTGGACGACCTCGGCCGCCGGGATCCCTCACCCGCGTCCGCGCTGACCGCGGGCTGGGGGAACCCGGCGATCATACTGCGCTGCGGTGTCGAACGACCCGACAGGATGAACGACGCGGAGGCCGACGGGGTCGAGGTGAACGGGGTGGGGTGGCTGCTGGAGAAGCAGTCGAACGGCTCCTTCCGCCTCACCACCGCGCTGCGCAGGGCGTACGTCGAGGTCACGATCCCCGAGGACCGTACGGCGGACGGACTGGCACCGCTCGTCGACCTGGCCGCGCCCATCAAGAAGGCGATCCCCGAGGGGATCGCCGACTAGGGCCCGTCGTTCGGATCACGCCGCGGACGCGGGGTCCGGCACGTACGTCTGCGGCGTCGTCGCCGGTCGCCGACGCTCCGCATCGCCGCGCGGGTCCGGGCCGTCGTCCGGCTGCGGGCCGCCGCGTGCCCGGTCCCGCCCACGGGACGGAGCCCGCCCCCGTTCGCGGTCCCGCCGCCCCCGGGCCGGGTCAGCGCAGGCCGGTCGACCTGCGCAGTGCCGCCTGCACGAGCCTGTCCACCAGCTCCGGGTAGCTGATGCCGCTCGCCTGCCACATCTGCGGGTACATCGAGATCGGGGTGAAGCCGGGCATCGTGTTGATCTCGTTGATCACGAACTCGCCGTCCTCCGTGAGGAAGAAGTCCGCCCGGACCAGGCCCTCGCAGGAGGCGGCCTCGAAGGCGTCCACCGCGAGACGCTGCACCTCGGCGGTCTCCTCGGGCGTCAGCGGGGCCGGGACGATGCCGGGGGTCGAGTCGATGTACTTGGCCTCGAAGTCGTAGTACGCGTGGGTGTCCGGCGGCGGGATCTCGGCCGGGGCCGAGGCCCGCGGGCCGTCCTCGAACTCCAGCACCCCGCACTCGATCTCGCGGCCCCGCAGCGCCGCCTCGACGAGGATCTTCGGGTCGTGGCGCTGGGCCTCGGCGATCGCCTCGTCGAGCCCCGACAGGTCGTCGACCTTGGTGATGCCGATCGAGGAACCCGCGCGCGCGGGCTTCACGAAGAGCGGCCAGCCGTGCTCGCCGGCGAAGTCGATGATCTTCTTGCGGGCGGCCGACTCGTCCTGCTGCCACTCGCGCGGCCGGATCACCACGTACGGGCCGACCTTCAGCCCGAAGGAGGTGAACACCCGCTTCATGTACTCCTTGTCCTGGCCGACGGCCGAGGCGAGCACACCCGAACCCACGTACGGGACGCCGGAGAGCTCCAGCAGGCCCTGGAGGGTCCCGTCCTCGCCGTACGGGCCGTGGAGCACCGGGAAGACGACGTCGACCTCGCCGAGCGCCTTGGGCACCGACCCGGGCTCGCTGTAGACGACTTCGCGGTTGGCGGGGTCGACGGGGAGCACCACGCCGCCCTCCTGCGACTCGGCGAGCTCCTCGACGCTGGGCGTGCGGCGGTCGGTGATCGCCATACGCTCCGGCGCGTCGGCGGTGAGCGCCCAGCGGCCGTCCTGGGTGATGCCGATCGGCAGGACCTCGTACTTGGTCCGGTCGATCGCCTTGAGGACGGCTCCGGCGGTGACCACGGAGATCCCGTGTTCGGAGCTGCGCCCGCCGAACACGACGGCCACGCGCGGCTTGCGGGCGGGCTGCTCAGGGCTCTGGGGGAGGTTCTCGGTGCTCATATCGCGACGAGAGTACCCGGTGGCAGTGCCCGGAGACAGCGTCGACTCAAGGGGTTGCTCAGCGTCGTTCGGGCTTCGCGCTGCGCGACATCAGCTCCTTCAACGCCACCACCGGCGGCTTGCCTTCGTGCACGATGCCGACGACCGTTTCGGTGATCGGCATGTCGACGCCGTGCCGGCGCGCCAGATCCAGCACCGACTCGCAGGACTTGACGCCCTCCGCGGTCTGCTTGGTGACGGCGATCGTCTCCTGCAGGGTCATGCCCTTGCCGAGGTTGGTGCCGAAGGTGTGGTTGCGGGACAGGGGCGAGGAGCAGGTGGCCACCAGGTCGCCGAGACCCGCGAGTCCGGAGAAGGTGAGCGGGTCGGCGCCCATCGCCAGGCCGAGGCGGGTGGTCTCGGCGAGGCCGCGGGTGATCAGCGAGCCCTTGGCGTTGTCGCCGAGGCCCATGCCGTCCGCGATGCCGACGGCGAGCCCGATGACGTTCTTCACCGCCCCGCCCAGCTCGCAGCCCACCACGTCGGTGTTGGTGTACGGGCGGAAGTACGGGGTGTGGCAGGCGGCCTGGAGGCGCTGGGCGACGGTCTCGTCGGTGCAGGCGACCACGGCCGCGGCCGGCATGCGCGAGGCGATCTCCCGCGCGAGGTTGGGCCCGGTGACGACGGCGACACGGTCCCGGCCCACCTTGGCGACGTCCTCGACGACCTCGCTCATCCGCATGGTGGTCCCGAGCTCCACGCCCTTCATCAGCGAGACGAGGACGGTGTGGGGGGCGAGCAGCGGGCTCCACTCGGCGAGGTTGTCGCGCAGGGTCTGGGAGGGGACGGCGAGCACGGTGAAGTCGGCGCCGCGCGCCGCCTCGGCGGGGTCGGCGGTGGCCCGCAGGTTCTCGGGGAGTTCGACGCCGGGGAGGTAGTCGGGGTTGGTCCGCGTGGAGTTGACCGCGTCGGCGAGCTCGGCGCGGCGCGCCCAGAGCGTCACCTCGCAGCCCGCGTCGGCGAGGACCGCGCCGAAGGCGGTGCCCCAGGATCCGGTGCCGAAGACGGCCGCCTTGACGGGCTCGCTCACGTGCCGTTCTCCCCTTCTCGGACGGTCGGTCGGTCGGCCTGCGCATGTGCCTGGGTCCGTGCCCGGGTCTGCGCCTGGGTCCGGCGCCGCTGCTCGATCCGCTCACGGCGCGGGTCGTAGGGCGTGTCGGGCGCCTTCTCGCCGCGGATCTCCTCGAGCTGGCGGGTGATGGCGGCCATGATGACCTCCGTCGCCTCCTTCAGCAGCTCGGGGGTCATCTCCTTGTCGTAGAAGCGCGCGAGGTCCACGGGCGGGCCGGCGAGGACGCGGTGGGTCTTGCGCGGAAGGAGGTTGGGCTTCTTGGCGTAGGGCGGCAGCAGTTCGTTGGCGCCCCACTGCGCGACCGGGATCACCGGGCACTTGGTCTGCAGGGCGACCCGTGCGGCACCGGTCTTGGCGGTCATCGGCCAGCCGTCCGGGTCGCGGGTGAGGGTGCCCTCGGGGTAGAAGGCGACGCACTCGCCGCGTTCCACGGCGTCGATGGCGGCCCGGAAGGCGCTGAGCGCGTCGGTGGACTCGCGGTAGACGGGGATCTGCCCGGTGCCGCGCATCGCGGCGCCGACGAATCCCTTCTTGAAAAGCCCGCTCTTCGCGAGGAAACGCGGCACTCGTCCGGTGTTGTACTGATAGTGCGCGTAGGCGAAGGGGTCGATGTGCGAATTGTGGTTCACCGCGGTGATAAATCCGCCCTCGGCCGGAATGTGCTCCATTCCTCGCCAGTCCCGCTTGATCAGAACGACCAGTGGCGGTTTGCAGAGGACCGCAGCGAAGCGGTACCAGAAGCCGATTCTGCGGCGGGGCACGCGGACACCTTCCTCTAGGACTTCCTCCGGCGCCTGGGGGCCGCACAAGTGTCGCCCCGGGTCGCCGGTCTGTCGAGGACACCGTACGCCCCGATCGAGGTACCGCCGGAGGGTCAGGGTGACAATGGCGGCGACGAGAGAGGGACGGTACACCGGTGCAGTGGAGCTTGGTCATACCCCTGAAGCCCTTGGCGCTGGCCAAGAGCAGGCTCGCGGACACCGCGGCCGACGGGCTGCGTCCGGGACTCGCCCTCGCCTTCGCCCAGGACACGGTGGCGGCCGCGCTGGCCTGCCCGGCGGTTCTGGATGTGGCAGTGGTCACGGACGACGTGGTGGCCGGCCGTGAGCTCGCGGCCCTGGGCGCCCGCATCGTCGCCGACGAACCGCGCGACGGCCTCAACGCCGCCCTCGCGCACGCGGCGGCCGTCGTACGCGCCACGCGCCCCGACAGCGCGCTCGCCGCGCTGAACGCCGATCTCCCAGCCCTTCGCCCGGGGGAATTGGCGCGTGTCCTGGAAGCGGCCGCTGAATTCCCCCGCGCTTTTCTTCCCGACGCGGCCGCAATCGGCACGACCCTGCTCGCGGTGGCCCCGGGACAGGAATTGCTCCCCGCATTCGGCATCGATTCCCGCGCCCGCCATCGCGCGTCCGGAGCCGCGGAACTCCGCGTCGAGGCGGTCGATTCCGTACGCCAGGACGTGGACACCGGCGAGGATCTGCGGGCGGCGCTGGCACTGGGCGTGGGCCCCCGGACGGCCGCGGCGGCCGCGCACCTGCTGACCGCGGGGCAGTAGGCTGCCGACCATGCAGGCCACCGCGTACACCTACGACCCCGACACCCGCAGCGGGCAGGTGCTGCTGGACGACGGCACCCCGGTGCCCTTCGACGCGCCGGCCTTCGACGCGGGTGGGCTCAGGCTGCTGCGGCCCGGACAGCGGGTGCGGATCGAGACCGAGGGCGAGGGGGACGCCCGCCGCATCACCCTGGTGACCCTGCACACGTTCTGAACCCCGAAGATCCTCCGGACACGCCGCGGGCCGGACTCCGAGAGGGAGTCCGGCCCGGCGCGTGAGTGCCCCTGACCTCCGACGCCTCAGCGGGCGGTGGTCTTCTTGGCGGTGGTCTTGCGTGCGGTCGACTTCTTGGCGGGGGCCTTGGTGGCCGTCGCCTTCTTCGCCGCCGGGGCCTTCTTGGCCGTGGTCTTCTTGGCCGTGGCCGTCTTCGCGGTGGAGGTCTTCTTCGCGGCCGCCGCCGTCTTGGTGGTCGACTTCTTGGCGGTCGTCTTCTTGGCGGTGGCCGTGGTCTTCTTCGCGGCCGCCGTCGTCTTCTTCGCGGGGGTGGTCTTCTTCGCCGCCGCCTTGGTGGTGGCCTTCTTCGCGGCGGCCTTCTTGACCGTCGCGGTGGCGCCACCGGACAGGCTGCCCTTCGGAGCCTTCTTGACGGCGACCTCGCCGCCGCGCGGCAGCTTCTTCGAGCCGCTCACCAGGTCCTTGAAGCCCTGACCGGCGCGGAAGCGCGGCACGGACGTCTTCTTGACCCGAACCCGCTCGCCCGTCTGGGGGTTCCGGGCGTAACGCGCCGGACGGTCGACCTTCTCGAACGAACCGAAGCCGGTGACCGAGACCCTCTCCCCCGCGACGGTCGCGCGGACGATGGCGTCCAGGACCGCGTCGACCGCGTCGGCGGCCTGCTGGCGGCCGCCCAGCTTGTCGGCAATCGCTTCTACGAGCTGCGCCTTGTTCACGTCTTCCCCTTCGGAGACATCGCCAGAACGAAAGTGTTCAAGCTTTTTCGCACGTTAGGCAGATATATACCGCAAATCAAACACGAAACGGGCTAATCACCCTTGTGCCGCAACGAACTCGGCTGCTCCGGAGGCGATCAGCGCTCCACTTCGGGCATTCGCCCCTCGTCGAGGTCCGCCATGAACCGCTCCAGCCGCCTTGTCGCATCGGCGAGATCGTGCTTGGCCGCGGCCGTAATGACCAGCAGCTTCCGGGTCAGCGCCATCCGTACGCCCTCCGGGACTTGCAGTGCGCGCACCCTTGAGTGCGCTTCCTTGAGCTGGTTCGCGACCGCCGTATAGAGCTCGAGTTGGCCGTCGTGTTCCATGCACAGATTGTGCCATCTGGGGCGAGTTGTCGCCCGCCCAGGGGGCAACTGCCGCCTCGAACGGTCGTCCCGGCGCCCGCGGAAGCAGCGCCCCGAGAGGGCGCGTACCCCGGCAACCACCCTCGTAACGTGGGAAGTTGGGAGGACGCGTGAGGACCGGCGGGTCCGGACGGGCCCGGACACGGCCGTACCCCCGATCGGACCGATCGGGGGTACGGAGGGGGTGTCGTGGTGGCCGAAACTCGACCGCCCGCCATGCGGATCAGGTGCGGATCATGCGCGGATCAGGCCGGATGGAGCACGGATCAGACCTGGAGCGTCCGCGGCTTGAACGACGGGCGCTCGGCCTCGTAGGTGGCGATGTCGGCCTCGTTCTGGAGGGTGATGGAGATGTCGTCCAGCCCGTTCAGCAGCCGCCAGCGGGAGTTCTCGTCCAGCTCGAAGGAGGCGGTGATGCCCTCGGCGCGCACCTCACGCGCCTCAAGGTCCACAGTGACCTCAGCAGTGGGGTTCTTCTCCGTGAGTTCCCACAGCGCGTCCACGATCTTCTGCTCGAGGACCACCGTGAGCAGGCCGTTCTTCAGCGAGTTGCCGCGGAAGATGTCGGCGAAGCGGGAGGAGATCACGGCCTTGAAGCCGTAGTTCTGCAGCGCCCAGACGGCGTGCTCACGGGAGGAGCCGGTGCCGAAGTCGGGGCCGGCGACCAGGACGGTCGCGCCCTGCCGCTCGGGGCGGTTGAGCACGAACTCCGGGTCCTTGCGCCAGGCCTCGAACAGCCCGTCCTCGAACCCGTCCCGCGTCACCTTCTTGAGCCAGTGAGCAGGGATGATCTGGTCGGTGTCGACGTTCGAGCGGCGCAGCGGGACGGCCCGGCCGGTGTGCGTGGTGAATGCTTCCATGACTGATCAGACTCCAGCGGGCGTACGGGTCTCGGCGTCGGACAGGTCGGCCGGGGAGGCCAGGTGGCCCAGGACCGCGGTGGCCGCCGCGACCTGCGGCGACACCAGGTGCGTACGGCCGCCCTTGCCCTGTCGGCCCTCGAAGTTGCGGTTGGAGGTGGACGCGGAACGCTCACCGGGGGCCAGCTGGTCGGGGTTCATGCCCAGGCACATCGAGCAGCCCGCGTGCCGCCATTCGGCGCCGGCCTCCTTGAAGACGACGTCCAGGCCCTCGGAGACGGCCTGCAGACCCACGCGCGCGGAGCCCGGGACGACCAGCATCCGTACGCCGTCGGCGACTTTGCGGCCCCGCAGCAGGTCGGCGGCGGCCCGGAGGTCCTCGATCCGCCCGTTGGTGCAGGAGCCTACGAAGACGGTGTCCACCTTGATGGAGCGCAGCGGCTGGCCGGCCTCCAACCCCATGTACTCCAGGGCCTTTTCGGCGGCGAGGCGCTCCGAAGCGTCTTCGTACGAAGCCGGGTCGGGGACGGACGCCGAAAGCGGCGCGCCCTGGCCGGGGTTGGTTCCCCAGGTGACGAACGGCGACAGTTCGGCGGCCTCGATGACGACCTCGACGTCGAACTCGGCGTCCTCGTCCGTCTTCAGCGTCTTCCAGTACGCGACGGCGGCGTCCCAGTCCTCGCCCTGGGGGGCGTGGACGCGGCCCTTGAGGTACTCGAAGGTCGTCTCGTCGGGGGCGATCATGCCCGCGCGGGCGCCGGCCTCGATCGACATGTTGCAGATGGTCATCCGGGCCTCCATCGAGAGCTTCTCGATGGCGGAACCGCGGTACTCCAGGACGTAGCCCTGGCCGCCGCCGGTGCCGATCTTCGCGATGATCGCCAGGATCAGGTCCTTGGCCGTGACGCCCTCGGGCAGTTCGCCGTTGACGGTGATCGCCATGGTCTTCGGGCGGGCCATCGGCAGCGTCTGGGTGGCCAGCACGTGCTCGACCTGGGAGGTGCCGATGCCGAAGGCCAGACCGCCGAAAGCGCCGTGGGTGGAGGTGTGCGAGTCGCCGCAGACGACGGTCATGCCCGGCTGGGTCAGACCCAGCTGCGGGCCGACGACGTGCACGACGCCCTGCTCGACGTCGCCCAGCGGGTGCAGCCGGACGCCGAACTCGGCGCAGTTCTTGCGCAGGGTCTCCAGCTGCGCGCGGGAGACGGGGTCCGCGATGGGCTTGTCGATGTCGAGGGTGGGGGTGTTGTGGTCCTCGGTCGCGATGGTGAGGTCGAGGCGGCGCACCTGCCGGCCGCTCTTGCGGAGGCCGTCGAAGGCCTGCGGGCTGGTCACCTCGTGCAGCAGGTGCAGATCGATGTAGAGGAGGTCGGGCTCGCCCTCGGCGCGCCGGACGACGTGGTCGTCCCAGACCTTCTCCGCGAGTGTCCTACCCATCGCTTTCCCTCCGGCCGGCAAGGTGCGCCGGCCCAACTAGAGATCTTGGGGAGCGGCGCCCGCGCCCCTGTATCCGGGCGTCCGCCGCCGGGCCCGTTGGTCCGCGGGCCGCTGTGCATCCAAGGGTTGCGCGTCTCACGGAAAAATGAACTTGCGTTTCACAGAGTGAGACGGGAATATCGTTTCATGGACAACAGTAGCGGCGTCGGCGTTCTGGACAAGGCAGCCCTTGTCCTGAGCGCTCTGGAGTCCGGTCCGGCCACCCTCGCGGGCTTGGTCGCGGCGACCGGACTGGCACGACCCACGGCCCACCGACTGGCCGTGGCCCTGGAACACCACCGGATGGTGGCGCGTGACATGCAGGGCCGGTTCATCCTCGGCCCGCGGCTCGCGGAACTGGCCGCGGCCGCCGGCGAGGACCGTCTCCTCGCGACCGCCGGCCCGGTGCTCACCCACCTCCGTGACGTCACGGGCGAGAGCGCGCAGCTCTACCGTCGCCAGGGCGACATGCGCATCTGCGTCGCCGCGGCGGAACGCCTGTCCGGCCTCAGGGACACGGTCCCGGTCGGCTCGACGCTCACGATGAAGGCCGGTTCCTCGGCCCAGATCCTCATGGCCTGGGAGGAGCCCGAGCGCCTCCACCGCGGCCTGCAGGGCGCCCGTTTCACGGCGACGGCCCTGTCGGGCGTACGGCGCCGGGGCTGGGCCCAGTCCATCGGCGAGCGGGAGCCGGGTGTCGCCTCGGTCTCCGCGCCGGTCCGCGGCCCCTCCAACCGCGTCGTGGCCGCCGTCTCGGTGTCCGGCCCCATCGAGCGCCTGACCCGCCACCCGGGCCGGATGCACGCCCAGGCGGTCATCGACGCCGCCGCCCGCCTCTCCGAGGCCCTGCGCCGCACGGGCTGAGCCCGTCACAGGACGTCCCGGGCATCACCGGGGAGAGCCGGCCCCAACGCCGCGGCAGGCTCTCCCCGGTCCCCCGGATCCCCCTGTCACCCGGTCTTCTCGTCGCCCCCCGCGGAAGCGTCGGCCTTCCCGGAGGCACCGACGGTCGCCGACGCCTCGCGGACCCTCGACGCCTCACCGTTCCCCAGCACCTCGCGGGCCTCCGCCGCCTCGCTGGTCCCGGACCGGTACGCGTACCGGTCCTTCGCATACCGCCCCCGTCGCTCCAGCGGCACCTGTCCGTGCGCGGCGGCCAGTCCGAACGGCGGCATGTCCCCGTAGACCGCCTCGTAGCGTCCCTCCGGCACGACGTACGCCTCGTGCCAGATCCCCACGTGCCCGCGCACCTTCCCGCCGCGCTCCATGCGGTTGATCCTGGTCCACACCCTGCGGTGGAAGGCGTCGGGGGCGCTCGCGTACGTGTACAGCTTCTCCTGGGACTCCCAGTACTGGACGACGTAGTACGTGCGCGGGGACGCCGTCAGCAGGACGCGGGAGAGCAGACCGCGGCCGGGGTCCTTCTTCAGTTCGGCCAGCATGCGGAACATCGCCAGCATGACCGGCAGCCACTGGTGCACCGCCCAGAAGTGGTTGACGCGCATCCCGATCAGCAGGACGACCACGTCCCCGCGGGCGTCCGCGGTGGTACGGCTGGATGCGACCGGCTTCCCGGACATGCCCGTCCTCCCCTCGTTGGTCAGCGGCACTACCCAAGCGCCCATGCTTGGATAGTGCCGCTGACCAAGAAGGGACGCAAGTGATGCGGCTGGCCGAACTGAGCGAGCGCAGTGGTGTGTCCACGGCGACGATCAAGTACTACCTGCGCGAGGGACTGCTGCCGCCCGGCCGCCAGGTCAACGCGACGACCGCCGAGTACGACGAGGGACATCTCCGCCGGCTGCGGCTGGTGCGCGCGATGATCCAGGTGGGCCGGGTGCCGGTGGCCACGGTCCGTGAGGTGCTCGGGCACGTCGACGACGACTCCCTGGGCCGCACGATCCGCCTCGGCGCGGCGCTGTGGGCCCTGCCGCAGGTGCCGGAGCCGGACGCGGACGACGAGCACGTCCGGGCCGCCCACCGCGAGGCGGAGGAGCTCCTGCGCACGCTGGGGTGGCAGAGCGCCCGCCTGCTGACCACCATCTCGCCGGCCTACCGCTCGCTGGTGGTGGCGGTGGCCGCCCTGCGCCGGCTGGGCTACGACTGGGGTCCCGAACTCCTCGTGTCCTACGCCCGGTTGATGCACCAGGCGGCCGTCCTCGACCTGGACTTCGTGGAGACGCGGGCGTCGGAGGCGGAGCGGATCGAGACGGCCGTGCTCGGCGCGATCCTCGTCGAGCCGATGCTGCAGGCGCTGCACCGGCTGGCCCAGGAGGAGGAGTCGGCGCGGCGGTACGGCTTCGAGTGAGGGGTGCGGCTTCGACAGGGCCGTGTGCGCGGGGAACGACGAAGGCCCCCCACGGAAGTGGAGGGCCTTCTGTCAAGTACCCCCGACCGGATTCGAACCGGCGCTACCGCCTTGAGAGGGCGGCGTGCTAGGCCGCTACACAACGGGGGCGTGGACTCTGCGTTTCCGCAGGTCCGAGCTGGTCTACCTGGACTCGAACCAAGACTAACTGAACCAGAATCAGTCGTGCTGCCAATTACACCATAGACCAATGTGGTTTAGACCAGTCAGTACCCCCGACCGGATTCGAACCGGCGCTACCGCCTTGAGAGGGCGGCGTGCTAGGCCGCTACACAACGGGGGCCCTAGCGGTTCCGAGTCGATCGGAACCAGTACCCCCGACCGGATTCGAACCGGCGCTACTGCCTTGAGAGGGCAGCGTGCTAGGCCGCTACACAACGGGGGCTTGCGGATGTGATCCGCGGGTGCAGATGAGCTCTGCGAGCTGGCCTACCTGGACTCGAACCAAGACTAACTGAACCAGAATCAGTCGTGCTGCCAATTACACCATAGGCCACTGGAACGCAAGCCCCTGAGGGGATCTTGTTCTAGCTTTGCTCCCCGGGATTCCGGCCTTTCGGCCCGCTCCCCGGCGGCGCAGAAAGAACATTACCCGAAGGTGGACTGCGCTCCAAAACGGGTATCCGCGCCGAGGATCGCGGGCAGTTCGGCGAGGGTGGCGATCCGGTGCCGTCCGGACGGGAGCTCGACGGTGGCCGTACCGCCGTAGCGGTCGATCCACACGGAGAGCAGTCCGGCGTCCGCGGCGCCCTGTCCGTCGATCTCCGGGTGGTCGCCGACGTACGCCACCTGCTCCGGCGGCAGGGAGAGGGCCTCGCAGGCCGCGAGGAAGGCGGCGGCCTCCGGTTTGGAGACGCCGAGCTCGGCGGCGCACAGGATCGTCTCGAAGCGGTCGTGGACTCCGAGGACGCGCAGCTTGCGGTCCTGGACGGTGAGGCTGGAGTTGGAGAGGACCGCGTGCCGGTGGCTCGCGGCGAGGGCGTCCAGCACGGGCAGGACGTCCGGGAAGAGCGCCCAGGCGGCCTCGTAGTGCCTGATGTACCGCTGGAACCACTCGTCGACCTGCGCGTCGGTCAGCTCCGGCCGGCTCAGGAACACCCGCACCCGGTCCCTCCGCTGCCCCTCGAAGGTGAGCTCACCCGCCGCGAACCGCGCCCACTGCCGGTCGGTGACCTCCCGCCAGCGGTCGAGCGCCTGCTCCGCGGTCCCGTACCCCTCCATCAGCCCCTCGGCCACCAGATGGGCCCGCATGCCCTCGCGGTCGGCGGTCGTGTAGTCGAAGAGGGTGTCGTCCACGTCCCAGACCACGGCGCGAATGCTCATGATCCGACGGTAACGCGGGGTGCGGGGGCCTGTCCGCCGATTGCCGCCGCGCGGGCCACCGGGCGGCTGCGTCCGGGCGGGGCGCCACCGGGGATTCGGTGACGCATCCTCGAAGAGAGCCATGGCCCGGTCGGCGGGGTGGTCGCCGTCCGGCGGTACGCGTGAGGGGCGGCACCCGGAGATCCGGGGCCGCCCCTCACGCGGGTCCGGCGTTACGCCGCCAGCCTCGCCAGCGCCGCGTCGATGCGTGCCAGCGACTTCTCCCTGCCCAGGACCTCCAGGGACTCGAAGAGGGGCAGGCCGACGGTGCGGCCGGTGACGGCCACACGGACCGGGGCCTGGGCCTTGCCGAGCTTGAGGCCGTGGGCCTCGCCGGCCGCCAGGACGGCCTCCTTGAGGGACTCGGGGGAGGCCCAGTCGGCCGTCTCGAGCTTCTCGCGGGCCGTGCGCAGCAGGGCGTCGCTGCCCTCCTTCATGGCCTTCGTCCAGCTCGCCTCGTCGAGGACCGGCTCGGGGAGGAAGAGGAAGTCGACGTTCTCCGTGATCTCCGACAGGACCTTCAGGCGGGTCTGGGCGTGCGGGGCGACGGCCTGCCACTTGGCCTCGTCGAAGTCCTCCGGCGCCCAGGCGGCGAACGGGGCCTTCAGCCAGGGGCGGCAGCGCTCGGTGAACTCCTTCACCTCGAGCAGGCGGATGTGGTCGGCGTTGATCGCCTCGCACTTCTTCAGGTCGAAGCGGGCCGGGTTCGGGTTGACGTCCTTGATGTCGAAGGCCGCGACCATCTCGTCCATCGTGAAGATGTCCTGGTCGGCCGAGAGCGACCAGCCAAGGAGCGAGAGGTAGTTGAGCAGGCCCTCGGGAAGGAAGCCGCGCTCGCGGTAGAGGTTGAGGGACGACTGGGGGTCGCGCTTGGACAGCTTCTTGTTGCCCTCGCCCATCACGTACGGCAGGTGGCCGAACTCGGGCACGGACTTCGCGATGCCCAGCTCGATCAGTGCCTTGTAGAGGGCGATCTGGCGCGGGGTGGAGGAGAGCAGGTCCTCGCCGCGCAGGACGTGGGTGATCTCCATCAGGGCGTCGTCGACCGGGTTGACGAGCGTGTACAGGGGGGCGCCGTTGGCGCGGACGATGCCGTAGTCCGGGACGTTCTCCGGGGTGAAGGTCAGCTCGCCGCGGACGAGGTCGGTGAAGGTGATCGTCTCGTCGGGCATCCGGAAGCGGACGATCGGGGTGCGGCCCTGGGCCTGGTACTCCGCTACCTGCTCGGCGGTCAGGTCACGGCAGTGGCCGTCGTAGCCGGAGGGCTTGCCGGCGGCGCGGGCGGCCTCGCGGCGGGTGTCGAGCTCCTCCTGGGAGCAGTAGCAGTGGTAGGCGTGGCCGGCGTCCAGGAGCTTGGTCGCGACGTCCTTGTAGATGTCCATGCGCTGCGACTGGCGGTACGGCGCGTGCGGGCCGCCGACCTCGGGGCCCTCGTCCCAGTCGAAGCCCAGCCAGCGCATCGCCTCCAGGAGCTGCTCGTAGGACTCCTCGGAGTCGCGGGCCGCGTCGGTGTCCTCGATGCGGAAGACCAGGGTGCCGCCGTGGTGCCGGGCGAACGCCCAGTTGAACAGGGCGGTGCGGACCAGGCCCACGTGGGGGTTACCGGTGGGCGAGGGGCAGAAACGGACGCGTACGGGGGAGCCGGGTGCGCTAGCCACGCTTGACAACCTTGTTGGTGAGAGTGCCGATGCCTTCGATGGTGACGGCGACCTCGTCGCCGACAGCCAGGGGGCCGACCCCTGCCGGGGTGCCCGTGAGGATCACGTCGCCGGGGAGCAGCGTCATGGCCTCGGTGATGTTGACGATCAGATCCTCGATCGAGTGGATCATCTCGCTGGTGCGGCCGAGCTGGCGCTGCAGGCCGTTGACCGTGAGCTGGATGGTCAGGTCGGAGGGGTCCAGGTCCGTCTCCACCCACGGGCCGAGCGGGCAGGAGGAGTCGAAGCCCTTGGCCCTGGCCCACTGCTTCTCGCGCTTCTGGACGTCCCGCGCGGTGATGTCGTTCGCGCAGGTGTAGCCGAAGACGACGTCCTTGACGCGCTCGCGCGGGACCTCGCGGCACATGCGGCCGATCACCACGGCCAGCTCCGCCTCGTGGTGGAGCTCCTCGGAGAACGGCGGGTACTGGATGTCGTCCCCGGGGCCGATCACGGAGGTCGACGGCTTGAAGAAGGCGAACGGGGCGTCGGGCACCTCGTTGCCGAGCTCGCGCGCGTGCTCGGCGTAGTTGCGGCCGAAGGCCACGACCTTGTTGGGGAGCACGGGCGGGAGCAGCCGGACCTTGCTCAGCGGCACCTTCGTGCCGGAGAGCTGGTGTTCCGCGAACGGGATGCCCTTGATGATGTCGAGGACGAGCTCGTCCGGCTTGTCGCCCTCGACCGCGCCGAAGGCGACGTTCCCGTCGATGGAGAACCTGGCGATGCGCACGGGTTGGTTGGCCCCTTGCTGAGCTGGCTGGAGTCTGACGCTCCAGGCTAACGCGGAAGGGCGCCCCCGGCCGGGGACGCCCTTGACATCCGTGGCGGCCGCCTTGAGTATGCGGCGGCCGGTGCGCGTACTACTCGGCGGAGGCGGTGGCGGCGGCCACGGGAACCTCGATGAGGACGGTGCGCTTGGGGTTGGCAGTCTGGGCCGGCAGGTCGACGGAGTGCTCCTGCTGCTCCGGAAGCTGCAGTTCGTCGGCGTCCTTGAGGTGCGCCAGCGTCGTGCGCCGCGGGTTGGCGATCTTGTGGAACATCGTCGTCGTCTTCACTGTTGTACTGAGCCCTGTCCTGTCCGGGCGCCCGGCGGGCCGGGTGCGGCCCACCGCGGAGGGCGCGGCTTGTCGGATTTGCCATTTCTGTAAAGCGTCAGGCTAAACACGCGATTCCCGGTGAACGCGTGAAGGTCTCATGATCAGCGTGTGAGTTTGCTCACGGATCATTGCTCAAACCGGGCAATTCAGGCTGCCAACCGGCCCCTCGGAAACGGACATTGACCCCCTGAAGCCCTCATTCCGCTCCTGATCATGGCGACTGGGACACCCACCCCGCTTCCCCGCTTGGCGCACTTATGCCCCTTTTACTCCGGATCGGTTTCTACGACCCGTAACCCGCCCCTCACGCGGTGTCACGGATGTCACAGCCCGGCCAACACACCTTGTTGGAGATCCTGCACTGTGCTGGAATTCCACGGACCGCCGCGGGATCGAACCGGCGCGCACGGGGCGCACAGCAGCGCCGAGTGGCGGTGAGAAGGGGGAGCCAGCGCCGGTCACTCACGACTCGGAGGGCGTATTCAGGACGCCCTTCAAGACGCCGACACCGTCCTTCCGTTCACCCGGAAGGGCGCCTGGTCCAGAGGTTGCGACGCTAGTGCAGGGACGTTTCAAGAGGGATGGCAGTGCTTCGGCGGAGCCGGAGCCGCACGGCGGGACCGACCGCGGTTCCTCGCCCCAGCACGCCCAGAACCCGGGTCCGGCGCCGTCCGGCGACGGCGGTGAGCGCCCCGGGCGCCCCGGCGCCTCCGCGTCGTCGAGCGCCCTTTCCCCGACGCCGACGATCAAGCCGCCGGCCGGCCCGCCCGGTACCGGCTCCCGCGTGGCCCTGCGCAACTGGCGCATCTCCACGCGCCTGGTGGCGCTGCTGACGCTGCCCGTGGTCGCGGCCACCACGCTGGGCACGCTGCGCATCAACCAGTCGATGGACGACATCCAGCAGCTCGACAACATGAAGCTGCTGACGGACATGACCAAGCAGGCGACCGACCTGGCCGCCGCGCTCCAGGACGAGCGCGACAAGTCCGCCGGTCCGCTGGCGCACAACGCGAAGGCGACCGACTTCACCGTCAAGGGCGCCCGCGAGAAGACCGACCGGACCCTCACCGCCTTCAGCGACGCCTCCGAGGAGATCGACGCCTCGGCCAAGGAGGGCAACCTCCAGGGCGTCCGTGACAGCCTCGTGGGTCTCCTGGGCGACCTCGGCAACCTCGCCAAGATCCGTAAGACCGCCTTCGCGGAGCCGAACAACTCCACCCAGTCGGTGGAGGCCTACCACCGCCTCATCACCAGCCTGCTCGACCTCTCGCAGGACATGGCGCAGGCCACCAGCAACCCGGAGATGATCCAGCGCACGCGTGCGCTGGCCGCCTTCTCCTCCGCCAAGGAGTACGCCTCCGTCCAGCGCGCCACCCTCTCGGCCGCGCTGCCGGTGAACGACGAGGTCTACGGCCAGCTCTCCGAGAACGACCGGCAGTACGCCGAGGCCGCGCTGGAGAACGAGCAATCCGAGATCTCCAGCTTCCGCAGCATCTACGGCGAGGAGGACGGCGAGAAGCTGCTGGAGCCCATCGACAAGGGCAGCCCGACCATCGAGGACGCCGAAACCTACGCCACCCGTGCGTTGAGCTCGGCCACCGGTCTCGAGTCGCTGGACAAGCGGTCGTACCAGGACTGGTTCGACGCCAGCACGACCAAGATCCGGCAGATGTCCAACATCGAGACCACGCTGCTCGAGGACATGGAGCAGAAGGCCCGTGAGCTGCGCGCCGAGTCGGAGCGCGAGGCGATCATCTCCGGTGCGCTGATCCTGCTCGTGCTCGGTGTGTCGCTGGTGGGCGCGTTCGTCGTCGCCCGGTCCATGATCCGCTCGCTGCGCCGTCTGCAGGAGACCGCCACCAAGGTCGCCCAGGACCGTCTGCCCGAGCTGGTCAAGCAGCTGTCCGAGTCCGACCCGCAGGACGTCGACACGTCCGTGGAGTCGGTCGGTGTGCACTCCCGGGACGAGATCGGCCAGGTGGCCGCGGCCTTCGACGACGTGCACCGCGAGGCGGTCCGCCTCGCCGCCGAGCAGGCCCTCCTCCGGGGCAACGTCAACGCGATGTTCACCAACCTCTCGCGCCGCTCCCAGGGTCTGATCCAGCGCCAGCTGTCGCTCATCTCCGAGCTGGAGTCCCGCGAGGCCGACCCGGACCAGCTGTCCTCGCTGTTCAAGCTCGACCACCTCGCCACGCGCATGCGCCGTAACGGTGAGAACCTCCTCGTCCTCGCGGGTGAGGAGCCCGGCCGTCGCTGGACCCGCCCGGTCCCGCTGGTCGACGTGCTCCGTGCCGCCGCGTCCGAGGTGGAGCAGTACGAGCGCATCGAGCTGGCCTCCGTGCCGGGCACCGAAGTGGCCGGCCGGGTCGTCAACGACCTCGTGCACCTGCTCGCCGAGCTGCTGGAGAACGCGACCTCGTTCTCCTCCCCGCAGACCAAGGTCAAGGTCACCGGTCACGCGCTGCCCGACGGCCGGGTGCTGATCGAGATCCACGACACCGGCATCGGCCTCTCCCCCGAGGACCTGGCCGCGATCAACGAGCGGCTCGCCTCGCCGCCCACCGTGGACGTCTCCGTCTCCCGCCGCATGGGCCTCTTCGTGGTCGGTCGTCTGTCGCAGCGGCACGGCATCCGCATCCAGCTCCGCCCGTCCGACTCCGGTGGTACGACCGCGCTGGTCATGCTGCCCGTCGACGTCGCCCAAGGCGGCAAGAAGCCGCAGCCCAAGCCCGGTCAGGGCGGTGCGTCCGGCGGTCCCGCCGCCGCGCAGGCCGCCGCCGGTGCGGCCGCGGCCCGCCGCCAGAGCGGCCAGCAGGGCGGTGCCCTCGGCGCCGGTGCGCCGGCCGGCGGCGCCCTCGGCGCCGGCCCCGGCGCGGGCGGCCGGCTCGCCGCCGGCCAGGGTCCCCGGGCCGCGCTGCCCGGCCGTGACGGCGGTGGCCGTCCCGGTGCGCCGCGTGGGCCGCAGGGTCCGGCCTCCCCGCAGCAGGGCCGCCCGGCCCCGGCCGGTGCCGGCTTCGGCGGGCAGTCGCAGGGTTCGCAGACGACCGGCGCCGGCGCGACCGGCCAGGGCCAGGACATGTTCGGCGGACGTCCGCCGGCCACGCCGCAGCGCCAGAACGACAACCACCGGGCCGAGCAGGGCGGTCGCGGGCGCCAGCCGCAGCTGCCGCCGCGCGGTGGCCCGCGTGCCGAGCTGCCCGGCGGCAACCCGCAGCAGCGCGCCGCGAGCTGGGGCGACGACAACGCCCAGCCGCCGGTGCAGCGCACCCCGCTGGACGCCCCGCGCGGCCACGAGGAGCCGGACGTCGCCCAGACCTCCCGCATGCCGCGCGTCGACGACCGCCAGGGTCCCGGCTCGACGGCGGAGATACCGGTGATCCCGCGGGCCGACGAACGCCAGGGCCACGCCGGCCCGGCCGACTTCGGACGTCCCGGTCTCAACGGCGCCCAGGGCACCGGCCGGTTCCCGGGTGCCGACGGCGGCCAGGACACGGGCCAGTTCCCCGCGCCCGGCGCGGGCGGCCAGCAGGACGGTTTCGTCCGCTCGGACGTCTTCGGTACCCCGGGCGGCCAGAACAGCGGCCAGAACGCCCCGGCGGACCCGGGTCGGTTCGCCGCTCCGCAGGCCTACGACAACGGCTCCACCGGTCAGTTCGCCGCCCCCGGCTACGACGCTTCCGGTACCGGGCAGCACTTCCTGCCCGACCGCCAGGACCCGCAGTCCACGGGCCGGTTCGACCGTCCCCAGGCCAACGGCGGCATGAACGGCTACGGCTCCCCGCGGCAGCAGCCGGCCCCGCCGCGGCCCGCCGCCCGTGAGCCGGAGGCGCTGCCGCCGGCCCCGGGTCCCGGCGACGGCCGCACCCCGCTGTACGACACCCTGGAGACCAACTGGTTCCGCGGTGGACAGCACGGCGACGGCAACGGCTCCGCTCCGGCGCCGCAGCAACAGCAGCCGCAGGCTCCGGCTGCTCCCCAGCGTCCCGCGTCGGCCGGCGCCACGGGTCCCTCGTGGCGCACCTCGCCGAACGACGAGCTCGTCCGGCAGGCCGAGCGCGTCCGGCAGCCTGCCGCGGGCGGCGTCACCACGTCCGGCCTGCCGCGCCGGGTGCCCCGGGCGAACCTCGTCCCGGGCACGGCTCAGCAGCAACAGCACCAAAGCGGTCCGCAGGTCTCGCGCGCGCCTGACGACGTGCGCGGCCGGCTGACCAATCTCCGTCGGGGCATCGCGCAGGGTCGCCAGGCCGGCAACGGTCAGACCGGCAGTTTCCCGAGCCCCACTCACCAGCAGGAGCGTTAGTTGAGCCAGATGAGCCAGGCGGCACAGAACCTGAACTGGTTGATCACCAACTTCGTGGACAACACCCCCGGGGTGTCCCACACCGTCGTCGTGTCCGCCGACGGCCTCCTGCTCGCGATGTCCGAGGGCTTCCCGCGCGATCGTGCCGACCAGTTGGCGGCGGTCGCGTCGGGGCTCACCTCACTGACGGCCGGAGCCTCGCGGATCTTCGAGGGAGGCCAGGTCGCCCAGACGGTCGTCGAGATGGAACGAGGCTTCCTCTTCCTCATGTCCGTCTCGGACGGCTCGTCCCTGGCCGTTCTGGCACACCCCGAGTGCGACATCGGCCTCGTCGGCTACGAGATGGCGTTGCTGGTCGACCGCGCGGGCGCGGTACTCACGCCCGACCTGCGCGCCGAACTCCAAGGCAGTCTGCTCCACTGACCGGCCCCGGTACCACCCACCTCACGAAATCACCGTCCGGCCGACACAATCCCCCCACCGGTCACGGACGGACGGCACGACTGACCGAGACATGCTGTCCCGCCCGGAGGATTCATGACCCCGCCCACCGCCTCTCATGATCCGTACGCGGAGCCGTACGGGGACGAGGGCGACCAGCCGCTGGTGCGTCCGTACGCGATGACCGGTGGCCGGACCCGGCCGCGCTACCAGCTCGCCATCGAGGCACTGATCAGCACGACGGCCGACCCGGCAGCGCTCATGGGGCTGCTTCCCGAGCACCAGCGCATCTGCCACCTGTGCCGCGAGGTGAAGTCGGTCGCGGAGGTCTCGGCGCTCCTGGCCATGCCGCTCGGCGTGGCGCGGATCCTCGTCGCGGACCTGGCCGAGGCCGGTCTGGTGGCCATCCACCAGCCGGGCGGCGACGAGAACAACGGCGGCGCTCCGGACGTGACGCTGCTCGAAAGGGTGCTCAGTGGACTTCGCAAGCTCTGACGGGGGCCGGGCGACCACCTCCGCGAAGATCGTGGTGGCGGGCGGCTTCGGCGTGGGCAAGACCACGTTCGTCGGCGCCGTCTCCGAGATCAACCCGCTGCGCACGGAGGCCGTGATGACGTCCGCTTCGGCGGGCATCGACGACCTCACCCACACCGGGGACAAAACCACCACCACGGTGGCCATGGACTTCGGCCGTATCACCCTGGACCAGGACCTGATCCTGTACCTGTTCGGCACGCCGGGGCAGGACCGCTTCTGGTTCATGTGGGACGACCTGGTGCGCGGCGCCATCGGCGCGGTGGTCCTGGTGGACACCCGCCGTCTGGCCGACTGCTTCCCGGCGGTCGACTACTTCGAGAACAGCGGCCTGCCGTTCGTCGTCGCCCTCAACGGCTTCGACGGTCAGCAGCCCTACCAGCCCGAAGAGGTGCGCGAGGCACTGCAGATCGGCCCCGACACCCCGATCATCACGACGGACGCGCGCCACCGCGCGGACGCCAAGAGTGCGCTGATCACGCTGGTGGAACACGCGCTGATGGCGCGACTGCGGTAACTTTCAAAGACACTGTGCCGTACGGCAGTTGCCGTAGGCCTCCTGGAGCCGGCTGTGGCTTTTGACACGGTCGGCTCCGGTGTTCATAACGTTTCGGCAGAGGAATCGGGTGGTACCGCCACGCGTCGCGGTCACTCGGTCTCGCTGCGCGTACGAAGGCCCCGTCTTTTGACGGGGCTCGCTCTTTATGACCGTTTTATCTGGGGCTTACATCACAAGGAATGGGCCCTTCTCACTGTTTGGAAGAGCGCAGGTCGTCGTGCTGGAATGCCTGAACTGCCCAATAGTCAATGACGTACTCATGGTCGATGGCTGACCGGGCTCTGAGACACTGCGGCACGACGTAGGTGCCGACCGCCGAGAGGTTGTTGGTCGAGTGAGGCGAAGCAAGAAAAGTCCCGAGCCGGCGGCGCGGGGCAACTTCACCCCGCCGCCGCGCGGAGCGGCGCCCGCCCCTGTGCCCGGCTCGGAGCCGCCGGCCGCACCCGCGAAGAGCGGTGGCCGTCTCTCCCCGCGCAACTGGCGCGTGCCCACCCGGCTGAACGCGATCCTGCTCATACCCGTGCTGGTCGGCCTGGTCATGGGCGGCTTCCAGGTGAAGAGCTCGATCGACACCTGGCAGGAGGCCGAGGACGCGCAGGCCACGGCCCGCCTGGTGCGCGCCTCCCTCACCTACGCGGACGCGCTCTACAACGAGCGGGACACCACCGCCGCTCCGCTCCTCGCCGGCAAGAAGGACGACTCGAGCGTCACCGACGCCCGCAAGAACACCGACAGCGCCGCCGACGCCTTCAACGTGGCCGCGCAGGACATGCCGCAGAAGGCCGGCCTGGAGCGCCGCCTGGAGCTGTTCCGCAAGGCGGAGACCAAGCTGACGGCGCTGCGCGCGGCTGCCTACACCTCCCAGCTCACGGGCGTGCAGACCGAAGAGGGTTATGTCGCGGTCGCCCACCCGCTGATGGAGTTCGCCAACGAGCTCGGCCTGGGCACCGGAAACATCACCTCCTACGGCCGTACCGTCTACGCCATCTCGCTGACCAAGGCCGCCCTGTCGCTCGAGCGCTCGATCGGCATGCACCTGCTGGTCAACCCCGGCCCCACCAAGACCGACCTGGCCAAGCAGCGCGTCGCCCTCTCCTCGTACGCCTACCTCGAGGGCATCGCCGTCGAGGAGTACATCGGCGGTGGCACCGAGGCCGACGCGCAGAAGCTGGAGGACGCCGAGGCCAGGATCAAGACGGACGCGGCGGCGCAGGCGGCCGCGGCCAAGCAGAAGGACCCGGACTACGTCCCGCCGCCCTCCGACCCGACCAAGGTGGTCGCCGCCCTGACGTCGCTGTCGAGCACCGCCGGCTCCGAGCGTGCCGACCTCGCCGAGGACGGCATCACGCCGGAGAACTGGTGGGCGCTCACCACGCTCAAGTACGACGCCTACCGCGACATCGAGTCGGACATGGCCGACAAGGCGGTGACCGAGGCCTCGGACATCGCCGCCGACGCCAAGACCGCCGCGATCATCACCGGTGCCGCCGTCGTGGTCGCCCTGCTCCTGGCGTTCATCCTGGCCGGCGCCGTGGCGCGGCAGATGAGCCGCTCGATGCGCCAGCTGCGCAACGCCGCCTTCGGCATCGCCGAGCAGCGGCTGCCGATGCTGGTCGACCAGCTCTCGCGCACCGACCCCGGCCGTGTCGACACCCGGGTCGCCCCGATCCCGATCACCACCACCGACGAGATCGGCGAGGTCGCCCGCGCCTTCGACCAGGTCCACCGCGAGGCCGTCCGGCTCGCCGCCGAGCAGGCCCTGCTGCGGGGCAACATCAACGCGATCTTCACCAACCTCTCGCGCCGCAACCAGTCGCTGATCGAGGGCCAGCTGACCCTCATCACCGACCTGGAGAACAACGAGGCTGACCCGGACCAGCTGGAGAACCTCTTCCGCCTGGACCACCTCGCGACCCGTATGCGCCGCAACGGCGAGAACCTCCTCGTCCTCGCCGGCGAGGAACCCGGCCGCCGCTGGGACCAGCCGGTCCCGCTGGTCGACGTCCTGCGCGCCGCCTCCTCCGAGGTGGAGCAGTACGAGCGCATCGAGCTGTCGGGCGTGCCGGAGGCCGAGATCCACGGCCGCGCCGTGACGGACCTCGTGCACCTGCTCGCCGAGCTGCTGGAGAACGCCACCACGTTCTCCTCCCCGCAGACCAAGGTCCGCGTCACCGCGACCCGTCTCCCCGACGGCCGCGTCATGATCGAGATCCACGACAAGGGCATCGGCCTCACCGCCGAGGACTTCGCGGACATCAACCACAAGCTGGCCAACCCCCCGACCGTGGACGCCGCGATCTCCCAGCGCATGGGCCTCTTCGTGGTCGGCCGGCTGTCCGACCGGCACGGCATCCGCGTCCAGCTGCGCCCCTCGGGCGAGCAGGCCGGCACCACCTCGCTGGTCATGCTGCCGGACGCGATCACGCACGGCGGCGGCGGCGAACAGCCCGCGGAACGCGACGAGTTCACCGTCTCGCAGATCATCCCGGAGCAGCGGTTCCAGGGTGAGGACTTCAACCAGCAGCCGATGCGCACGGCGGCCGAACTCGGCTTCGACGACAGCCGCTACACCGAGGTCCCGGACGACCTCCGCGACCTGGACCCGGTGGGCCGCTCCCTGATGCGCGAGGAGCGCCGGGCGGCCCTGGAGGCCCAGACGCACGGCCAGCCGGAGCACGACTCCGCCGAGGCGCCCGCCTACGGCGAGGGCTTCGACCAGACGCAGCAGCAACCGGCGTACGACGCCTCCCAGAACGGCTACGCGGCCGCGCAGAACGGCTACGACGCGAGTGCGACCGGGACCACCGGCTACGCCGAACAGCCCGCGGCGTACGACCAGCAGACGTCGTACGAGGAGCAGCAGCGTCGGGCGTACGAGGACCCGTACCTCGCGTCCAACGGCACCGCCGCGCAGAACGGCGCCTTCGCGTCGAACGGCGGCTACCCGGACCCCGCGTATGCGGAGCCGGGCCAGGAGGAGCGCGCGCCCGCCCAGGCGTCCGCGCAGGAGAGCTTCCCGTCGTACGAGGAGCAGTCCTACCAGGACGACTGGCCGCAGCAGAACGGTTACCAGAACGGCTACGCGGACCAGTACGCTCCGGAAGCGGAATCCGCGCAGGCCGGTGACGCGAGTGAGCGGGACCGCGTAGGCTTCGACCGTCCGGGAACGGCCTCCTCCGCCGCCCACGCGCTGACCGACGCCGGACTGCCGCGCCGCGGATCCGTCCCGGCGAGTGGTTCGAACGGCGCCGCGCGGCCCGTGAACCGCGAAGCGCAGGCCCCCACTTCGGAGAGCAACGGCGACAGCGGCTGGCGTTCGGCGAACGACGAGCGTTGGCAGCAGGCCTCGCAGCTCCGGAAGCCGAAGGCGGGCGGGGTCACCGCCTCCGGCCTGCCGCGGCGGGTACCCAAGGCCAACCTGGTCGAGGGCGCCGCCGAAAGCACCCCCCAGGGAGGCCCCCAGGTCTCCCGCGCCCCGGAGGACGTCCGAGGCAGGCTGAGCAACCTGCGTCGAGGCGTCCAGCGCGGACGCAACGCAGGCAGTGAAACGAACGGCCAGGGCTTCGGTCCTGACAGCACCTACAACCAGGAGCGTTAGTGTGAGCCCGATGAGCCAGGCGGCACAGAACCTGAACTGGTTGATCACCAACTTCGTGGACAACACCCCGGGGGTGTCCCACACGGTGGTGGTCTCCGCCGACGGACTCCTTCTGGCGATGTCCGAAGGCTTCCCCCGCGACCGCGCCGACCAGCTCGCGGCCGTCGCCTCCGGTCTGACGTCACTGACGGCAGGCGCCTCCCGGATCTTCGAGGGCGGCAGCGTGAACCAGACGGTTGTGGAGATGGAGCGGGGATTCCTCTTCATCATGTCCATCTCCGACGGTTCGTCGCTCGCGGTCCTCGCCCACCCGGAGGCGGACATCGGCCTCATTGGGTACGAGATGGCCCTTCTGGTGGACCGCGCGGGTACGGTCCTGACGCCCGACCTTCGTGCGGAGCTCCAAGGGAGCCTTCTCAACTAAAGGACGGACGGTGCGTATTGGCGTCCCGAGGCCGTAGGGTTTCGGGACGCGGCTTCCACGTGATGGGTGCCAGGCACAGTCGGAGGAGGAGAGAAAGTGGCAACACCCCCAGGCGGTTCCAATTCGGGTAACTGGTCGTACGGCCCTGCCCAGGGTCAGGGCGACGGTTCCCAGAACGCGAACCGTTACAACTTCCCCTCCACTCCGAGCCAGCGTCAGCCGTACGCGCCGCAGGTCCCGCAGGGTCCTGGGCCGTCGCCGTACGACCAGCCGCAGGCGCCGCGCATCCAGCCCGTGCAGCCGCAGCGCCGCACCCCCGAGCCGGCGCCCGCCGGGGCGTCCAACAACCCCCTGGTGCGTCCGTACGCCATGACCGGTGGCCGGACCCGCCCGCGGTACCAGCTCGCCATCGAGGCACTGGTGCACACCACCGCGGCTCCGCACCAGATGCAGGGCCAGCTGCCCGAGCATCAGCGGATCTGCAACCTGTGCCGCGAGATCAAGTCGGTGGCCGAGATCTCGGCGCTCCTGACAATCCCTCTCGGCGTGGCCAGGATCCTCGTCGCCGACTTGGCGGAGGCGGGCCTGGTCGCCATCCATCAGCCCGGCGGCGACGAGAACGCCGGCGGCCAGCCAGACGTGACACTGCTCGAAAGGGTGCTCAGTGGACTTCGCAAGCTCTAGCGGCGGTCCTTCCCGCTCCACCACCTCCGCGAAGATCGTGGTGGCGGGCGGCTTCGGCGTGGGCAAGACCACGTTCGTCGGCGCCGTCTCGGAGATCAACCCGCTGCGCACAGAGGCCGTGATGACGTCCGCTTCGGCGGGCATCGACGACCTCACCCACACCGGAGACAAGACCACCACCACGGTGGCCATGGACTTCGGCCGTATCACCCTGGACCAGGACCTGATCCTGTACCTGTTCGGCACGCCCGGCCAGGACCGCTTCTGGTTCATGTGGGACGACCTGGTGCGCGGCGCCATCGGCGCGATCGTCCTGGTGGACACCCGCCGACTCGCCGACTGCTTCCCGGCGGTCGACTACTTCGAGAACAGCGGCCTGCCGTTCGTGATCGCCCTCAACGGCTTCGACGGCAACCAGCCGTACCAGCCGGACGAGGTGCGCGAGGCGCTGCAGATCGGCCCCGACACCCCGATCATCACGACCGACGCCCGCCACCGCGCGGACGCCAAGAGTGCGCTGATCACGCTGGTGGAACACGCGCTGATGGCGCGACTGCGGTAGCGCTGCCGCGCGGTGAACGACAAAGGGCGCCCTCTCCGAGACGGAGAGGGCGCCCTTTTGCCATGCCCCCGTGCCGTCCCCGCCGGCGCAGGGACGCCGTCCCGTGCCGGCCGGCGGTCGCAGCCGGCGCACGGAGTCCCCTGCGCCCGGGAACGCGAAGGCCCCGGCGCCCAGGGGGCGTCGGGGCCTTCGTCGTACGGCGTGTGCGCTCAGCGCCAGCTGTGCGGGGCGCGGAAGCCGGGCTCGCGCTCCAGGCGGCGCCAGCCCGCCCTGGCGCGGCCGCGGTGGGCCGGGGTGGGCTCGGAACTGCGGGCGGCGGCGCGGGCCAGCAGGATCGCCGTGATGGCGGCGACTTCCTCGGGCTCGGCGTGGCCCTTCTCGACGCGGATGTCAGGCGGGTTCATGGATGTCAGTCTCCGTGAGAGAGGTTTCCGCGGGGGTGTCGCGGAAAGTCCGCTGGGTTACTGCGGGGGGTTGCCGTGCTTGCGGGAGGGGAGGTCGGCGTGCTTGGTGTGCAGCATCGCCAGGGACCTGATCAGCACCTCGCGGGTCTCGGCCGGGTCGATGACGTCGTCGACCAGACCGCGTTCGGCCGCGTAGTACGGGTGCATGAGCTCGGACTTGTACTCCTTGACCATGCGGGCCCGCATGGCCTCGGGGTCCTCCGCCTCGGCGATCTGCCGGCGGAAGATGACGTTGGCGGCACCTTCCGCGCCCATCACGGCGATCTCGTTCGTCGGCCAGGCATAGGTGAGGTCCGCACCGATGGACTGGCTGTCCATCACGATGTAGGCGCCTCCGTACGCCTTGCGCAGGATCAGGGAGATCCGGGGCACGGTCGCGTTGCAGTAGGCGTAGAGCAGCTTCGCGCCGTGGCGGATGATTCCACCGTGCTCCTGGTCGACGCCCGGCAGGAAGCCGGGGACGTCCAGAAGAGTGATGATCGGGATGTTGAAGGCGTCGCACATCTGCACGAAGCGGGCGGCCTTCTCCGACGCCTCGATGTCCAGCACACCCGCCAGCGTCTGCGGCTGGTTGGCGATGATGCCCACCACCTGACCGTCCAGTCGGGCCAGCGCGCAGATGATGTTGCGCGCCCACCGCTCGTGGACCTCGAGGTACTCGCCGTCGTCGACGATCTCCTCGATCACCTTGGTCATGTCGTACGGGCGGTTGCCGTCCGCCGGGACCATGTCCAGCAGCACGTCGCTGCGGCGCCCGGCGGGGTCGGCGCACTCCACCCGCGGCGGGTTCTCCCGGTTGTTCTGCGGCAGCAGCGACAGCAGGTAGCGCACCTCCGCGATGCACGTCTCCTCGTCGTCGTAGGCGAAGTGACACACACCGCTGGTCTCGGCGTGCACGTCCGCACCGCCCAGACCGTTCTGGGTGATCTCCTCACCGGTGACCGCCTTGACCACGTCCGGCCCGGTGATGAACATCTGCGAGGTCTCACGGACCATGAACACGAAGTCCGTCAGGGCCGGGCTGTAGGCGGCGCCGCCCGCGCACGGGCCGAGCATCACCGAGATCTGCGGGATGACACCGGAGGCCTTGGTGTTGCGCTGGAAGATGCCGCCGTAGCCGGCCAGGGCGCTGACGCCCTCCTGGATGCGGGCACCCGCGCCGTCGTTCAGCGACACCAGCGGGGCACCGGCCGCGATGGCCATGTCCATGATCTTGTGGATCTTCGTCGCATGGGCCTCGCCCAGCGCGCCGCCGAAGATGCGGAAGTCGTGGGCGTAGACGAAGACCGTCCGCCCCTCCACCGTGCCCCAGCCGGTGATCACACCGTCGGTGTACGGCTTCTTGGCCTCCAGGCCGAACCCGGTCGCCCGGTGCCGGCGCAACTGCTCGACCTCCTGGAAGGACCCCGGGTCCACGAGCAGCTCGATACGCTCCCGGGCCGTCAGCTTGCCCTTGGCGTGCTGCGCCTGGGTCGCCTTCTCACTCGGCCCGGCCAGCGCCCGCGCACGGATCTCGTGCAGCTCCGCCACACGCCCGCGCGCGTCCGCGGGCTCTGCGGGCTCCGAGGTCGACTCACCCGTCGTCTCTTCCAAAACGGTCATGTAGTGACCTTACGAAGCCCGCCAAGGAAACCGAGACGTCGACTCCGTACAGTCTCCGGCCCGTTTTCCTGGTACCCCTGAACAGAACCGGGCGGGCCTTGAGCCGTTCCGACTGCTCAGAGGGCGTGACGGTTGTCAGGGTCGCACAAAGACACCGCATGAGATCCGCTTCACACACACCGGCGTGGCGCACCGTCCAGTCGGGTGACGCCCCGAGCCTAGCCCCTGCCTTTGGCGCGCGAGCCGGTGACCCCGCGTGGTCCCGACACCACATCGCGGAAAAGGTTGAAAGTCGAACGGAATAGGTCTACCGTCGTCCCTGTTGACCTCGTTGAACGTTCAACATCATCGGTCTCATCACCGATCCGTCCCCCAAGGAGCACGTCATGGGCATCTTCGGCCGCAAGAACAACGAGTCCACCGAGTCGGCTCAGTCCGCCGCCGCTGTGAACCCGGAGCTGGCCGCACTGACCGGCGACTACTCGATCGACCCGGCGCACTCGACGATCGGCTTCGTCGCCCGGCACGCGATGGTCACCAACGTCAAGGGCAAGTTCAACGACTTCACCGGTGCGCTGCACCTGGACGGCACCGACCCGTCGCGGTCGACCGCCACCATCGACGTCAAGATGGACAGCATCGACACCGGGTCCGCCGACCGCGACGGGCACCTGAAGAGCGCGGACTTCTTCAGGGCGGAGGAGTTCCCGACGATGACCTTCCGCTCCACCAAGGCGGAGGCCCTCGGCGGCGACGACTACCGCATCACCGGCGACCTGACCATCCTCGGTGTCACCAAGCCCCTCACCATCAACCTGGAGTTCAACGGCTCCGCGAAGGACCCGTTCGGCAACGAGCGCGTCGGCTTCGAGGGCAAGGCCGAGATCCTGCGTTCCGAGTGGGGCCTGACCTGGAACGCGGCGCTGGAGACGGGCGGCGTCCTCGTCTCCGACAAGATCAAGCTGAACTTCGACATCTCGGCGATCAAGAACGCCTGACGCCGCACCGCCGAGGCCGCACCGCCGACGCCGCACCCCTGAGCGCGCCCGCCCTCCACTCCCCCGTGGCAGGGCGGGCGCTCGGCATGTCCGGGCCGTGCTTCCCGCGCGCCTCCCCCACGCCGACACGGTTGCCGGAATCGCTCGTTCATCAGAGCGCCGCCCGTGCCGGTCCGGCACGGGGACTCCCGAACCAGGAGGCGCCATGAGCACCAGGACAGGCCCGCAGCACTACCCGGGCGCCAACCGCGACCACTGGTACCAGGACGACTTCGGCGGTGCCCGCATGGAGGTCAACGTCGTCGTCCTGCACACCACGGAAGGGCGTTCGCTGCCCGGCTACGGAGGCGGCGCGTCGGCGCCCAACCTGACGGCGGTGCCGGACCTCGCCGCCAAGAAACTCAAGTGGTACCAGCACTTCGACATCGACATCTCCTCGCGTGCCCTGGTCAACAGGCCCGGCGGCGTCGAGACCAACACGCTGAACGTCTGCCAGGTGGAGCTCGTCGGCACCTGCGACCCCGAGCTCCACGCCAACTGGCGGACGAACGGCAAGGCGCACGTCTACTGGCCGAAGGCCCCGGAGTGGGCCCTGGCCGGCGTCGCCCGCTTCCTGGCGTGGATGCACGCCCACCACGACGTCCCGCTGCGCGGCCCGGCCCTGTGGCCCGCGTATCCGAAGTCCGCCGGGAACGGGGGCGGTCAGCGGATGAGCGGGACGCGGTGGAACGCCTTCAAGGGGGTGTGCGGGCACATGCACGTGCCCGAGAACTCGCACGGGGACCCGGGCGCGATCGACTTCGCGAAGCTGATGGAGCTGGCGAAGGGCTGACGGCGCCTCACCGCGGGTCGGAGGCGGCGGCCGCCAGCTTCGCCACCGCGGCGGCGACCTGAGCCGGCCGTCGGCGCGCGGAGCGGGCGCGGAGCACGCCCAGCACGGCGAGGTACCGGTCGGTGCGGCCGAGGCCGTCGAAGACCGCCCTGGCCCGCGGGTTGCGCTCCAGCGCCTCGGCGAGGTCCTCGGGGACCGTGGCGTCCTGCTGCGACGCGTACGCCGCCGCCCACCGCCCCTCGGCCCGCGCCGCCGCCACCTGCGCGAGGCCCGCCGGCCGCATCCGCCCGGCGGCGGTGAGCTCTCCGACCCGTCGCACGTTGACCGCCGACCAGAGGCTGCCCGGCCTGCGCGGTGTGATCCGCTGCAGGAACGACGACTCGTCGAGCCCCCTGCGCCGATCGGTGATCCAGCCGTGGCACAGCGCCACGTCGTTGACCTCGGCGGCGGAGACTGCGGTCAGGCCGGACCCCTTCCTGGCGACCCTCAGCCAGAGACCGGGGCGGGGGGCCGGGTGGGCGGTGAGCCAGGCGTCGAGGGCGGCGGCGGACGGGAAGGTGCGGTGGGGCGGGGGGTCGGCTGCTGTGGTCATGAGGACACGGTACGAACGGTATAGGTCAGGTTCCGGCCTAGAGGGCCATGTTGTCCGACGGCCGTGCCGGAACGCCGTGGACACCGTTCGGGTCCCTGTCCCATGATCTTGTGCATGATCCGAGCCGCGACCCACGACGACATCCCCGAGATCCGCGCGATGATCCGCGAACTCGCCGACTACGAACGGGCCGTGGAGCAGGCGCGGGCCACCGAGGAGCAGCTGCGGGAGGCGTTGTTCGGGGAGCGGCCCGCGGCCTACGTGCTGATCGCGGAGGACGACGGGAGCGGTCAGACCGTCGGCTTCGCGCTGTGGTTCCCGCGGTTCTCGACCTGGACGGGCACGCGGGGCATGCACCTGGAGGACCTGTACGTGCGGCCGCAGGCCCGTGGCGGCGGCCACGGCAGGGCGTTGCTCGCCGCGCTCGCCGCGATCTGCACGCGCAGCGGATACGAGCGGTTCGAGTGGTGGGTGCTGGCGTGGAACGAGCCGACGATCGCGTTCTACAAGTCCCTCGGCGTGGAGTTCCTGGACGAGTGGAAGGTGTGCCGGCTGAGCGGCGGACCTCTCGAGGAACTCGCCGCCGCGGCGCCGGCCGTCCGGGAGGGGACCGGTTCGCCGCGTGTTCCTGACGATCCCCGGTGACGGTGACCGCGGCGCCGGGCCGGGGGGCCGAGGCCCGGCGTGGCCGAATCGCACCCCTTGTGTGAAGGCTTGCGGCGTTCTCATAATCCAGCAACAGATTTGACCTGCCCATGCCAGCAAATGGGCCTTTTCTTCGTGCCGCCGTTGTCATGCGCGCGTCAATTCCGTGTTCCGGTTCCACCTGCTCCACGTCCCAGGTCAACCCCCCACGGAAGGCATCACCTTGAACAGACTCCTCACGGCGCTCAAGAGATGCGCGGTGCTCGCCGCCGCCGCCCTCGCGATCGTCAGCCTTCAGCCCGTCTCGGCCGCGCAGGCCGCCCCCTCGCCCGTCGTCGGCGGAACCCGTGCCGCGCAGGGCGAGTTCCCGTTCATGGTCCGGCTCTCCATGGGCTGCGGCGGTGCGCTCTACACCCAGCAGATCGTGCTCACGGCCGCCCACTGTGTGGGCTCGACCGGCCCCAACACCAGCATCACGGCCACCGCCGGCGTCGTGGACCTGCAGTCCACCTCCGGCCGGGTCCAGGTCCGCTCCACCTACGTGTACCGGGCGCCCGGCTACAACGGCGACGGCAAGGACTGGGCGCTGATCAGGCTCGCGCAGCCCGTCAACCTGCCGACGCTGAAGATCGCCACCACCACGCAGTACAACACCGGCACCTTCACGGTCGCCGGGTGGGGCGCGGCACGTGAGGGCGGCGCCCAGCAGCGCTACCTGCTCAAGGCCACCGTGCCGTTCGTGAGTGACGCGACCTGCCGTTCGTACAGCGGCTACAGCGGGCTCATCGCCAGCGAGGAGATCTGCGCCGGCTACACGGCCGGCGGCGTCGACACCTGCCAGGGGGACTCCGGCGGCCCGATGTTCCGCCGTGACGCCACCAACGCCTGGATCCAGGTCGGCATCGTCAGCTGGGGCATCGGCTGCGCCCGGCCCAACGCGCCCGGCGTCTACACCGAGGTCTCCACGTTCGCCTCGGCCATCGCCTCGGCTGCGGCCTCCCTCTGACCCGTACCACGTCCGCGGGCCCGGCGCGTGGTGCGCCGGGCCCGTTCCCGTCGTCCCCGGCGCGGCCGACCCGCGGGTCACGTCCGTGCGGGGCCCGGGTCACCTCCGCGCAGGAGGGACGGTCAGAAACCGCCGAAGTCCCCGCCGCCGCCGAAGTCCCCTCCCCCGCCGCCGAAGCCACCGCCGCCGAAGTCGCCGAAGCTCCCGGTGTCGAAGTCCGCGCCGGACACGTCGCCGCCCTCGTAGCCGCCGCCGAAGTCGCCGTAGCCGCTGCCGTAGTCGGCGGCGTAGGACGGGGTGGCCATCATGCTGCCGAGCAGCGTGCCGACGAGGAGGCCGGGCAGGATGCCGCCGCCGAAGTAGCCGCCCGCCCAGGGGCCGTAGGCAGGGCCCGCCTCCCAGTACGGGCGGCGGCCGTAGTCCGTGTCGACCTCGCGGACGACCGGATCGCGCCCGTCGGCGAGACGGGTGCCGTCCGCCGCGCAGACCGGGACCTCGCGTGGCGCGCCGCCGGGCGGGGTCCAGGTGGCGTCGGCGACGGAGGGACCGTGGCGCGGGTCGAAGAAGCAGGGCGGGCGGCGCTCGGGCAGCGCACTGCCCGCCCTGCGCGCGGCGAGCCGGGCCAGGGAGAACCGGCCGTCCTCCACCGCCTCGGTGACGGCGCGCACGTCCTCCGGTCTCGTCGCCGCCGCCATGGACGACTTGGCCTTCTCGTAGGCGTCGAGGGCGTGCTCGTAGTCGGCGCGCATGGCGTCGTCCGCGCCCGGCTCGGCCGGGTGGAAGTCCAGGCGGTCGAGTTCCTCGCCGAAGGCGGTGATGTCCTCGTCGACGACGACCCGGAGCCGTTCGAGGGAGGCACGCTGTTCCTCCGTGTGCCGCCGCCGGTTGCGGCGCACGAGCGTGTACGCGCCCGCTCCGCTGACGACCAGGACGGCGCCCGCGGTGATCAGCGCGGTCGTCGAGGGTCCGTCACCACCGCCCGACCCGCTCCAGCCGGCGGGGGCCGATCCGCCCATGTTGGCCAGGGCGCGGTCGGTGAAGTCGTCGAGCTGGGTGGCGGCGTCGGTCTCGCCCTGGACCCCGGTGACGAGGTTGCGGACGGCCGTGTTCGGCAGGACGGCCGGATCGGCGCGGGCGTCGAAGCGGTCGCCGAGGCGGATGGCGTACAGACCGGTCACGCCGGTGGCGGTGCGGAGGTCGGTGAAGAGGTTCTCGGTCGGATAACCGGCCGGGAGGACGGCGACGAAAATGGGCTTGTCGGCGCTCTCGATCTTCTTCTGCAGTGCGTTGGCGTCGGCCTGCGAGAGGAGCGCGGAGGCCTCCGGGTCGACGTAGACGGGGCTCTCGCGCAGGGCCTCGGCGATGGTCGAGACGCTCGTGTCGCTCGGGGCCGTGGCCGCCCGTGGGGCGCCCGCGGCGAGCAGGGTCAGGGTGGCGAGCGCCAGCGCGATCAGCAGGCCGGCGAGTCCTCGGACCGATGATGCGACCTTCATATGTCGACGCTACCCGAATTTGCGCCATTTAGGACATATGGGTGTAAGTGGGCTGGGCAGCGGGCGCTGACCGCCCCCTTCGCGCGGCCGGTGCCGACCGGCGGGAGCGCGGGTGGCGGTCACCCCGCCCCGGCGCTCCCGCCGCCGGAGGCCTACTCCGCCGGTTCCACCCCGGCCCGCAGCAGCCCGTAGGTGTAGGCGTCCTCCAGAGCCTGCCAGGAGGCGGCGATGACGTTGTCGGCGACGCCGACCGTGGACCACTCGCCGGTGCCGTCGGACGTGGAGATGAGGACGCGGGTGGTGGACTGGGTGCCGTGAACGCCCTCGAGGATGCGGACCTTGTAGTCGACGAGGTCGAGCTTGGCGAGCTGGGGGTAGATCTTCTCCAGGGCGACGCGCAGGGCGCGGTCCAGGGCGTTGACCGGGCCGTTGCCCTCGGCGGTGGCGACGATGCGCTCACCCTTGGCCCAGAGCTTCACCGTGGCCTCGTTGGCGTGGGTGCCGTCGGGGCGGTCCTCGACGATCGCGCGCCAGGACTCGACCTCGAAGTAGCGCAGGGGCTTGCCGCCCTGGACCTCCGTGCGCAGCAGGAGTTCGAAGCTCGCGTCCGCCGCCTCGTAGGTGTAGCCCTTGAGTTCGCGCTCCTTGACGCGCTCCACGACCCGGCCGACCAGCTCGCGGTCGCCGCCCAGGTCGATGCCCAGTTCCTTGCCCTTGAGCTCCACCGAGGCGCGGCCCGCCATGTCGGAGACCAGCATCCGCATGGTGTTGCCGACCAGCTCGGGGTCGATGTGCTGGTACAGGTCCGGGTCGACCTTGATCGCGGAGGCGTGCAGTCCCGCCTTGTGCGCGAAGGCGGAGACGCCGACATAGGGCTGGTGCGTGGAGGGCGTGAGGTTCACGACCTCGGCGATGGCGTGCGAGATGCGCGTCATCTCGCGCAGGCGGCCCTCCGGCAGCACCTTCTTGCCGTACTTGAGCTCCAGGGCGGCCACCACCGGGAACAGGTTCGCGTTGCCGACGCGTTCGCCGTAGCCGTTCGCCGTGCACTGCACGTGGGTCGCGCCCGCGTCCACCGCGGCCAGGGTGTTCGCCACCGCGCAGCCGGTGTCGTCCTGGGCGTGGATGCCGAGGCGGGCGCCGGTGTCGGCGAGGACCGTGGAGACGACCGCCTGCACCTGCGCCGGGAGCATGCCGCCGTTGGTGTCGCAGAGGATGACGACGTCGGCGCCGGCCTCCGAGGCCGCCCGGACGACGGACTTGGCGTACTCCGGGTCGGCGCGGTAACCGTCGAAGAAGTGCTCGCAGTCGACGAAGACGCGGCGGCCCTGGGACGTCAGGTACGAGACCGTGTCCCTCACCATCTCCAGGTTCTCGTCGAGGGTGGTGCGCAGCGCGAGTTCCACATGGCGGTCGTGGGACTTCGCCACCAGCGTGATGACCTCGGCCCCCGAGTCCAGGAGCGCCTTGACCTGCGGGTCCTCCGCCGCCGTCGCGCCGGCCCGGCGCGTCGCGCCGAAGGCGACGAGCTGGGCGTGCTTGAAGTCGATCTCCTCGCGCGCCCGGGCGAAGAACTCGGTGTCGCGCGGGTTGGCGCCGGGCCAGCCGCCCTCGATGAAGCCGACGCCGAAGTCGTCCAGGTGCCGTGCGATCGCGAGCTTGTCGGCGACGGTGAGGTTGATGCCCTCGCGCTGGGCGCCGTCCCGCAGGGTGGTGTCGAAGACGTGGAACGAGTCGTCGAGCTCGCTGGTTGCCGTCTCGGTCATGGTCTCAAGGCTCCTGTTGTGGATCTACGGTCTTACCGGAATGACCGGCTCCACCGTCCCCCCAATGGTCCCTCGCACTCTCGCTCCCGGCTGATGGTGGGCCAGGAAAACGAAAAACCTCTCGCGGGTGCGAGAGGTCTGCGCGCGGGTCGAGGACGACGGTGGCCGCCCGTACCTGGTCGTACGTGGCGGTCACTGCGGACCGGCGCGCCTGCTGCCCATAATCATGGCGAACGAGAGCACGGCGGCAGTCTGGCACAAACCGCCCGCGCGTGAACGCGGCGTCTCAGGATGCGAGCAGTGACGCGTCCAGGAACTCGCGGACGTGCGCCAGCACCTGCTCCCGGTCCGTGCCGCGCAGTCCGATCGCCACGTGGATGGAGAAGCCGTCCAGCAGGGCCCGAAGCCGGGCTGCGAAACGGTCGGCGTCCACGCGGCGGAACTCGCCCCGTGAGCCCCCTTCCGCCAGCAGGGCCACCAGGTCGCGGTGCCAGGCGCCCTCGATGGCGGCCTGCCGGTCGCGGGCCGCGTCGTCGGCGTTCTGCGAACGGTTCCAGACCTCCAGCCAGAGCGTCCAGTGCGGGTCGCGGTGGCCGTCGGGGACGTACAGGTCGACATACGCGTCGAGGCGCTCCCGGGCACTCGCGGGGCTGGTCAGCAACCGGGCCCGCTCGCCGCCCAGCCGGCCCTCGCTCCACTCCAGGGTCTGCAGGAGGAGCTCGTCCTTGGAGCGGAAGTAATAGAGGAGATGCCCGCTGCTCATGCCGACCTCACGGCCGAGCGCCGCCATCGTCAGCTTCTCCAGACCGCGTTCGGCGATCATCTCCATGGCCGCGGCGAGGATCCGCTCACGGGGCGGGGCGGGGGTGCGCCGGGTCGTGCTCATACGGCGGTCACGCTCACCGCGTCGGGCCGCTCCCGGTCCGGGTGCGGCACGAACGGCGCCCCCGACGGCTCGGAGTCCACGGCGCACGAGCACCGCGGCACGGTGGACGGCGCGTGCCGCGAGCCGTCGGGGTTCTTCCGCCCGTCGCGCCGAGGACGTGCGGGCAGCGGGCGCAGCGGTTCGCCGAGACGGCGGCCTCGGGCCGTGCACGGCAGAGTCACGTTCACCCGTACGTTCTACCCGACCTTCGCCCTCGGCTGCTGCTGGGTGATGCAGTGGATCCCGCCCCCGCCCGCGAAGATCGCCCGGGCGTCCACCAGGGTGACCGTCCGCCGCGGGAACAGCCGGCGGAAGATGCCGGCCGCGATCTCGTCGCGCGGGTCGTCGAAGCCGCAGAGGACGACTCCGCCGTTGCAGAGGTAGTGGTTGATGTAGGAGTAGTCGGCCCAGTGGCCGTCGGCCTCCAGGACGGTGGGGGCGGGGACTTCGACGACCTCCAGGCGGCGGCCCCGCGCGTCCGTCTGCGACCTCAGCAGGCCGACGACCTCCTTGGTCACCTCGTGGTCCGGGTGCGCCGGGTCCGGCTGCACATGGGCCACGACCACCCCCGGGCGGGCGAACGCGGCGACGATGTCGACATGGCCGAGGGTGCCGAAGCCGTACGGGGGGTAGTCGCCGGTGAGCCCGCGCGGCAGCCAGATCGCCTTGCGGGTGCCGAGCATGGCGTGGATCTCGGCCTCGACCTCCTCCCGTGTCCAGCCGGGGTTGCGCTCCGGGCCGAGCTGGACCGTCTCCGTCAGCAACACCGTCCCCTCGCCGTCGACATGGATCGCGCCGCCCTCGTTGACCAGTTCCGAGGCGTACGTCCGCGCCCCCGCGAGGTCGGCGACGTACGCGGCGATCTTCGCGTCGTGCTCCCAGCGGGCCCATCCCTGGGAGCCCCAGCCGTTGAACGTCCAGTCGACGGCGGCGAGTTCACCGTCGCCGTTGGTCAGGAAGGTGGGGCCGATGTCGCGCATCCAGGCGTCGTCCAGGTCGCGCTCGACGACGTCCACCTCCGGGCCGAGGAGTGCGGCGGCGTGCGCCGACTGCCCCGGCCCGCACACCACCGTCACCGGTTCGAAGCGGCGGACCGTCCGGGCGACCCCGGCCCAGGCGGCGCGGGCGGCGGCCAGGTCGTCGCCGTCGTCGAAGGTGGGGTTGGGGCCCGGCCACGCCATCCAGGTGCGTTCGTGCGGAGCCCACTCGGCGGGCATGCGGAAGCCGTCGGCGGCGGCCTTGTTCATGGGCGGGGTCCTCACAGGAAGTAGAGGCGGTTGAGGGAGACGGTCTCGGCCGGCTCGGAGCGCAGCGGCTCGCCGTCGAGGGTGACCAGACCGGTGCGCTGGTCGACGTCGACCGCTCCAGTACGGGAGTTGAGGCGCAGGTCGGCCGGGCCGATGCCGCGGGTGCCGCGGACGGCGACCCGTCGGCGGCGGGTCGGCATCGTGTCGTTGCCCTGGTCGAGGGCGGCCCCGGCGACGAAGGCGACCGAGATGTCGGCGGGGGTGGCCCCGTACGCCCCGAACTGGGGTCCCAGCACGAGGGGTTCGCAGGTGTCCGTCGCCGCGTTGGGGTCGCCGACCACGCCGTAGGCCGGGAAGCCGGCCTTGAGGACGAGCTGCGGTTTGGCGCCGAAGTACTCCGGCCGCCACAGCACGATGTCGGCGAGCTTGCCCACCTCGATCGAGCCGACCTCGTGCGCGAGGCCGTGGGCGATCGCGGGGTTGATGGTCAGCTTGGCCATGTAGCGCAGGACCCGCTCGTTGTCGTGGTCGTCGGGCGCGCCGAACTCGGCCTTCATCTTCCCGGCCATGGCGAACGTACGGCGGACCGTCTCGCCCGCCCGGCCCATGCCCTGCGCGTCCGAGGAGGTGATGCCGATGGCGCCCAGGTCGTGCAGGACGTCCTCGGCGCCCATGGTCCCGGCGCGGATGCGGTCGCGGGCCATGGCGGCGTCGCCGGGCAGGTCGGTCTTGAGGTCGTGGACGGAGACGATCATGCCGTAGTGCTCGGCGACGGCGTCCCGGCCGAAGGGCAGGGTGGGGTTGGTGGAGGAGCCGATGACGTGGGGGACTCCGGCCATCTTCAGGACGTTGGGCACGTGTCCGCCGCCGCAGCCCTCGATGTGGAAGGCGTGGATGGTGCGGCCCTCCAGCACGCGCAGGGTGTCCTCGACGGACAGACACTCGTTCAGCCCGTCGCTGTGCAGGGCGACCTGGACGTCGTGCTCCTCGGCGACGCGCAGGGCCGTGTCGAGCGCGCGGGTGTGGGCGCCCATGTCCTCGTGCACCTTGAAGCCCGACGCGCCGCCCTCCGCGAGCGCCTCGATCAGCGGCGCCTCGTGGGAGGAGGAACCCCGGCCCAGGAAGCCGATGTTGACCGGCCAGGCGTCGAAGGCGTTGAACGCGTGCCGCAGCGCCCAGGGCGAGTTGACGCCCACGCCCCACACCGGCCCGAACTCCTGCCCGATGACCGTCGTGACCCCGGAGGCCAGCGAGGCCTCCATGATGCGCGGCGACAGCAGGTGGACGTGCGTGTCCACGGCACCGGCGGTGGCGATCAGTCCCTCGCCGGACACGATGGACGTGCCGGTGCCGACGACGACGTCGACCCCGTCGAGGGTGTCCGGGTTCCCGGCGCGCCCGATGGAGCAGATCCGCCCCTCGCGGATCCCGACGGACACCTTGCGGATGCCCTGCACGGCGTCGATCACGACGACGTTGCTGATGACGACGTCGCAGGTCTCGCGCACGGCGGCGGCCTTGAGGTGCAGCCCGTCGCGGGCCGTCTTGCCGAAGCCGGCGAGGAACTCGTCGCCGTGGCGCTGGGAGTCGGACTCCACGCGGATCACCAGCCCCGAGTCACCGAGGCGGACGCGGTCGCCCGCGCGCGGACCGTGGGTGGCGGCGTACTCGTACGGATTCACAGCTCTGCTCCCTGACCTTCGCCTCCTGGGACCGTCGCTCCCAGATATCCGCAGGCGGCGGCCCGGCGCAGGGCCTCCTCCTTCGCCCCCGGCGCGTCCAGCGCCCCGTCGACCAGCCCGGCGAAGCCGATCGCGATGCGGTCGCCGCCGATCGGCACCAGCCCGACCTCGCTCGTCTCCCCGGGCCCGAAGCGCACCGACGACCCGGCGGGGACGGCGAGCCGCATCCCGTAGGCCCTCTCACGGACGAAGTCCAGGCGCGGGTTGGCCTCGAAGAAGTGGAAGTGGGAGGTCACGGAGACGGGCACGGTGGCGGTGTTGGTGACCGTCAGCCGAAGGACCGCCTCGGGCTCGGTGTGTCCGGGCCCCGGCAGCAGCGCGCCCGGCGCCCGCTCCCCCAGCCCGCCGGCGATCGGGTCGCTGACGACCGCGAGCCGTGAGCCGTCGTCGAAGACGGCCTCGACGTGCACCTCGGTGACGACATCGGCGACGCCCGGCAGCACGTCGTCGGGGCCCAGGACCGAGCGGGCGCGCTCGATCGCCTCGGCGAGCCGGGCGCCGTCGCGGGCGGCCTCGCAGACGGTGTCCGCGATCAGCGCGGTCGCCTCCGGCACGTTCAGCCGCAGCCCGCGCGCCCGCCGCGCGCGGGCCAGCTCGGCCGCCCCGAAGAGCAGCAGCCGGTCACGTTCCGTGGGGGTGAGTCTCATGTCGCGGCGCCTCCTTGCCTTCCCTCGACTTAGAGCTTCACTCTAAACGCAAGATTCACGCGATCGAAACGTTGACGGAAGAGCTTTGCCTACGTCACATTGAACGCCGCTCAAACATGCGCCCACACCGGGACCAGGCGGCCGTCGAAGGAGACCAGCCATGCCGATGGAACAGCGCGGAGTCGACACCATCCCCGACGAGGAACGCACCAGCGGCCCCCGGGACCTCGTCACGATCCTGCTCGGCTCCAACCTCTGCCTGGGCGTCATCGTCTTCGGCTGGCTGCCCCCGTCCTTCGGACTGGACTGGTGGGGCTCGGTGAGCTCGGTCGTGGCGGGCACCGTGGTGGGCACGGCCCTCACCGCCCCGCTGGCCCTGATCTCCCTGCGCACGGCGACGAACCTGTCCACCTCCTCGGGCGCCCAGTTCGGTGTCCGCGGCCGGCTGGTCGGCTCGGTGGTCGGCCTGCTCCTCGCCCTCGGCTACACCGCCCTGACCGTGTGGATCGGCGGTGACGTGATGGTCGGCGTGCTGGGCCGGCTGTTCGGGTTTCAGGCCGACGGGCCGACGTACGGCGTGGTCTACGCGCTGCTCGCCGCGGCGACGGTCGCGGGCGCCGTGTACGGCTACCGGGTGCTGCTGGCGATGTCCCGGGTGCTGGCGATCGGCATGACGGCCCTGCTCGTCCTGGGCGTGGCCGCGTACGCCCCGCACTTCACCACGGAGGCGCTGCCGGAGGCCGGCGGCTACCTGCTGGGCGGGTTCTGGCCGACCTGGCTGCTGGCGGCGGTGGCCGCCGGCCTGTCCGGCCCGATCGCCTTCATCACCCTCCTGGGCGACTACACCCGCTACATCTCCCCCGCCCGCCACTCCGGCGGCCGCGTCCTGCGCGCCACCTGGCTCGGTCTGCTGCTGGGCCTGCTCGTCCCCCAGCTGTTCGGCACCTTCACCGCGTACGCCGCCGGCGCCGCCCTGGACTACGCGGGGCCGCTGGTGGAGGCCTCCCCCACCTGGTACCTGGTGCCCCTGCTGCTCGCCGCCTCGGCGGGCTCGGTGGGCAACGCGGGCCTGATGCTCTACTCCATGGGCCTCGACCTCGACGCGATCCTGCCCCGGGCCTCCCGCGCGACGGCCACCTACGCGGTCGCGGTCGTCGCCACGGCCTGCGTCTTCGCCGGTCACTACGCCTCCACCGCGCAGGACGCGATGACCTCATTCGTCCTGCTGCTGACGGCAGTCGGGACGCCCTGGGCGGTCATCACGCTCATCGGTTTCGCCCGGTGCGGCGGGGTCTACGACGCCGAGGCCCTGCAGGTCTTCAACCGCCGCTCCCGGGGCGGGAGCTACTGGTACCGGGGCGGCTGGAACGTGCCGGCCACCGTGGCCTGGGCGGCGGGCGCGGTCGTGGGCGTGCTCGCCGTCTCCCTGCCGTCGTACGAGGGGCCGCTGCTGTCCCTGACCGGCGGGGTGGACTGCAGCTTCCTGCTGTCGGGCGCGGTCGGGGGTGCGGTGTACCTCGGTCTGAGCCGGGGCACGGCCTCCCGGCGGGACGTCACATCGCCCACGGTGGAGACCCGGCGAGCCTCGACGGTGCCGTAGCCGGGCGGCCGCCCCGCACGGCACACGCGACGGCGGCCGCACGGTCGCCGTCCCCCTGCCGGTGCCGCTCTCCCGGCGGAGGTCTGTGCGCCGGGCCGCTTCCCCGCCCCGCGGCCGAAACCCATGGACCACGACGAAGCCCGCCCCGTCTCCGGGGCGGGCTTCGTCGTCGGCTCGGGGGTCAGCCCAGCTCGTGCATCCAGCCGTGCTTGTCCTCGGCCGTGCCGCGCTGGAGGTCCAGCAGGGCCTGGCGCAGCCTCAGGGTGACCTCGCCGGGCTCGCCGTCCGACTGCTTCCATTCGGCGTCGGCGCGCTTGACCGTGCCGACCGGGGTGATGACGGCGGCGGTGCCGCAGGCGAAGACCTCCGTCAGCGTGCCGTTCTCGGAGTCGCGCTGCCACTGCTCGACGGAGACGCGGCCCTCCTCGGCCTCGTAGCCGAGGTCGCGGGCGACGGTGAGGAGGGAGTCGCGGGTGACGCCCTCGAGGATGGAGCCGGTGAGGGACGGCGTGACGATCCGGTTGCCGTACACGAAGTAGAGGTTCATGCCGCCGAGTTCCTCGACCCACTGGTGCTCGACCGCGTCGAGGTAGCAGACCTGGTCGCAGCCCTTGGCGGCGGCCTCGGCCTGGGCGAGGAGGGAAGCCGCGTAGTTGCCGCCCGTCTTGGCGTCGCCCATGCCGCCGGGGACGGCGCGGACGCGGTCCTCGGACACCCAGATGGAGACCGGCTTCACGCCACCGGCGAAGTACGCGCCCGCCGGGGAGGCGATCACGATGAAGAGGTACTCGTTGGCGGGCTTCACGCCCAGGCCGACCTCGGTCGCGATCATGAAGGGGCGAAGGTAGAGGGACTCCTCGCCGCCGTGGGCCGGCACCCACGCCTTGTCCTGCTGCACCAGCACGTCGCACGCCTCGACGAACGTCTCGACCGGAAGCTCGGGCATGGCGAGGCGGCGGGCGGACCGCTGGAAGCGCTTGGCGTTCTGGTCCGGGCGGAAGGTGGCGACGGACCCGTCGGGGCGGCGGTAGGCCTTCAGGCCCTCGAAGATCTCCTGTGCGTAGTGCAGGACGTTCGTCGCCGGGTCGAGGGGGATCGGCGCGTACGGAACGAGCTGTCCGTCATGCCAGCCGCGGCCTTCCGTCCACTTGATCGTCACCATGTGGTCGGTGAAGTGCCGGCCGAACCCGGGGTCGGCCAGGATCGCCTCGCGCTCGGCGTCGGAGAGCGGGCTGGCGGATGGCTTGAGCTCGATCGTGGGCGTCGTCATCGGTAGGGGTCCTTCGCTTCCTGGCGAACGTCTGGGCGGCGTCCGGCCTTCGGCCGGGGGTCCGGGGGTGTCCCCGGAAGATGCAGCACCGGTGGTGGTGACGGGCCGCGCTCACCCCGCACGGCTGGCGGCCAGTGCTAGGACGTCCGAGCATTCCCTCAATCCGCGGCTCCGCGTTCGATTATCTCGCGGGGCGTACGGCGGAAGAAAACGGGGTGAATGCGGCCCAGGCTCGATGGTGGCACCCGCCGACCGCATACGAGAAGCCGCCGGGTGCGAATGCGGCCCGGCGGCTTCGAATCCTGCGCACGGCTGAGGGTCACCCAGACCTTTCGGGCTCCGGGGTGACCCCCAGGCCTTCCGGGCTGTGGGGGAGGCTCAGCCGGCTACTCGTACGGCGAGCGCGTCGCCGATCTCCGAGGTGGAGCGGGCGGGCTTGCCGGTGCGCTCGCCGAGGTCGGCGGAGACGGCGTCCTCGATGCGCGTGGCCTCGGCGTCGAAGCCGAGGTGGCGCAGGAGCAGGGCGACGGACAGGACGGTGGCGGTGGGGTCGGCCTTGCCCTGGCCGGCGATGTCCGGGGCCGAGCCGTGGACCGGCTCGAACATGGACGGGAACTCGCCGGAGGGGTTGATGTTGCCGCTCGCGGCGACGCCGATGCCGCCGGAGACGGCCGCGGCGAGGTCGGTGATGATGTCGCCGAAGAGGTTGTCGGTGACGATCACGTCGAAGCGCTCGGGCTGGGTGACCAGGTAGATGGTCGCCGCGTCCACGTGCATGTACTCGGTGGTGACCTCGGGGAACTCCTGAGCCACCTTGTTGAAGACGTTCGTCCACAGATGACCGGCGAAGGTCAGCACGTTGTTCTTGTGGATCAGCGCGAGCTTCTTGCGCGGGCGGGCCTGGGCGCGGGCGAAGGCGTCACGGACCACGCGCTCGACACCGAAGGCCGTGTTGACGGAGACCTCGGTGGCGACCTCGTGCTCGGTGCCCTTGCGGATGGTGCCGCCGTTGCCGGTGTACGGGCCCTCGGTGCCCTCGCGGACGACGACGAAGTCGATCTGCGGCTCGCCGGCGAGCGGGGTGGCGACACCCGGGAGCAGCTTCGACGGGCGCAGGTTGACGTGGTGGTCGAAGGCGAAGCGGAGCTTGAGCAGGAAGCCGCGCTCCAGGACGCCGGAGGGCACGCTCGGGTCGCCGATCGCGCCGAGCAGGATGGCGTCGTGCTGCTTCAGCGCCTCGAGGTCGGCGTCGGTGAGGGTCTCACCGGTGGCGTGGTAGCGCTTTGCGCCGAAGTCGTACTCCTTGGTCTCCAGCTTCACATCCTGCGGAAGGACGGCGGAGAGGACCTTCAGGCCTTCGGCCACGACCTCCTGGCCGATGCCGTCACCGGGGATCACTGCGAGATTGAGGCTGCGAGACATGCCCGGCACCCTACTCCTCGTCCCATGGAATGACACGGACCGTCCGGCATACGGACAGGGCGAGTCCCGCGGGGAGAGGTGTTCCGGAGCGCGGGTAAGGGGGTTCGAGGTACGGCGCGGAGCCCGAAGTCCCGTTCGGGGTCCGCGCCGCACCCCGTGCGGGTGCGGCTCCCGGACTGTGGCGCGGCCTACAGGTGGCCGGTCTCGCCGCCGTTGTCGCGGCGGTCGAGGGCGCGCTGGAGAGCGGCTGCGGCGTTCCTGCGGTCGGACTCGCTCGTACGGGAAACGTGACGGACTCGGCGGCGGACGGTCGTCTCGGCCATGGGAAATCGACTCCTTCGAGAACCAGGGAGCGCGGATGGGGTTGCGAGACGCCGGAGGGGCGGGGAGCGCGGTGCCGCAGGGGTTGCCTGCACAGGGCCCGGCTCACGACCGCCATTCGCTGGATCGAGCGAGACGTTCGGCTCCTACAAAGCTAAGCGAGGAGCACGCGCCTGTCTCCACAATTACTCGGACTTCCTACTATCTGAGACGGTGCACCGGGTCACACGGTGCTGAGCTGCGGTTTCGCCGAGGCGCACACCTCTTGGACAAGGGTGCGCGTCGAAGGACACCTTGGTCGGCCACCACGGGGACCGGGCGGGAACACCGCGAAGGGTGCGGCGGTCGGTCCCGCCGTGATCGTCCACACGACTGATCCTCCACGCGGCCTGTGGCATCGGGTTCCGGCGCAGGGAACGGTGAGGTCATGAGCGACACGGCCAAGGCACTTCTCGAGGGCGGCCCGCAGGATCTGCCCGAACGGATCGTCCCGGTCCCGGCCCCGGGAGACGACGTGAAGATCGAACTCCGGAACGGCTACGAGCACTTCAGGCCGACCGACCGCCACTCGGACACGCCGGAGGGCAAGCTGCCGGTGTACGAGTGGTGGGAGCGGACGGAGATGCCCGGCTAGCGCCCGGTCCGGGGGCGCCGGTGACGGCGGTTCACGGCAGCGCCGGCACCACCGCGACCCGGAACCCGTCGGGGTCCTCCGTCCACGGCATGTGCCCGGCCCCCGGCAGGATCACCCGGCGCACCTTCGGCAGGGCGCGCTCCAGGGAGTCCACCGCCGAGCGCGGGCGGATGTCCCGGGCGCCGTCGACGATCAGGACGGGCACCTCGAGGGCCTGGCAGGCGGCGTACCGCTCAGGAGTGGCCCACCCGCGTCTCCGCTCCTCGTCGAGGGCCTTGTTGCACGCGTCGTTGACCGGGAACCAGGGGTCCGCCATGCGCCCGGCGTGCTCCAGGGCCCGCGCACGGTCCTCGAACTCGGCCGACCACTGGAGCACCGCCCGCTCCCGCTCCTCCTCGGGCGTCGGGTGCTGACGAGCGCCCAAGTACCGCCACCGGGCGAGGAGTTCGGGCCGCTCGCCGAGCCGGGCGAGGAAGTTCTCGCGGTGCGCGGGGTGCCAGTCGGCGTCCGGTCCGATGCCCGTACCGCTCACGTAGATCAGCGCGCTCACCCGCTCGGGACGGGAGAGCGCGTAGCTCAACGCCAGTTGGGCGCCCCAGGAGTGTCCGAGCAGGGCGATCCGGTGGAACCCGAAGTGCTCGCGCACGGCGTCCAGGTCGGCCGTGAACCGCTCGCCGGTCCACGGGCCGGCGCAGGGCTGCGAGCGCCCGCAGCCGCGCTGGTCCCAGCGGACGACCGTGGCCCGGCCGGTCAGCGGCTCGGCCATGTCCTCGAACATGTCCCACAGTCCCGGCCCGCCGTGGCACAGCACCAGCGGCTCGCCCTCGCCCGATCGCGCCGTCCACAGCCGCACGCCGTCGTCGGCGGTCGCCCACTCCTCGGTCCACGTCATGGGGGCAGTCTGCCCGCCCGCCCGGGCCCACAAAGGCGGACGGGCCAGGTCGGCGACGACCTGGCCCGTCCGGTGACCGGAGGTCAGCCCATGTGCGGGTAGGTGTAGTCGGTCGGCGGGACCAGCGTCTCCTTGATGGCGCGGGTCAGGGTCCAGCGCGTCAGGTTCTGCGGGGCGCCGGCCTTGTCGTTGGTGCCGGAGGCACGGCCGCCGCCGAAGGGCTGCTGGCCGACGACGGCGCCGGTCGACTTGTCGTTGATGTAGAAGTTGCCGGCCGCGTAGCGCAGCTTCTCCATCGTGTACGCGGCCGCCGCGCGGTCGCCCGCGATGACCGAGCCGGTGAGCGCGTAGTCGGACACCGACTCCATCTGGGTCAGCATCTCGTCGTACTTGTCGTCCTCGTAGACGTGCACGGCGAGGATCGGGCCGAAGTACTCGGTGGTGAAGACCTCGTTCTCCGGGTCGGTGCACTCGATGACGGTCGGGCGGACGAACCAGCCGACCGAGTCGTCGTAGGAACCGCCCGCGACGATCGTGCAGGACGGGTCCGACTTGGCGCGGTCGATCGCGGCCTTGTTCTTGGCGAAGGAGCGCTCGTCGATGACGGCGCCGATGAAGTTGGACAGGTCGGTGACGTCACCCATGGTGATGTAGTCGACCTCGGCGGCGAACTCCTCACGGAAGCCGTCGTTCCAGATGGACGCCGGGATGTACGCGCGGGAGGTCGCGGAGCACTTCTGGCCCTGGTACTCGAAGGCACCGCGGGTCAGGGCGGTCTTCAGGACCGCGCGGTCCGCGCTCGGGTGGGCGACGACGAAGTCCTTGCCGCCGGTCTCGCCGACCAGGCGCGGGTAGGCGCGGTAGTTCTCGATGTTGGCGCCGACCGTCTTCCACAGGTACTGGAAGGTCTTGGTCGAGCCGGTGAAGTGGATGCCGGCGAGGTCGCGGTGGGTCAGGGCGACCTCGGAGACCTCCAGGCCGTCGCCGGTGACGAGGTTGATGACGCCCTTGGGCAGGCCGGCCTCCTCCAGGAGCTGCATGAGCAGCACGGCGGCGTGGGTCTGCGTCGGGGACGGCTTCCACACCACGACGTTGCCCATCAGCGCCGGAGCGGTCGGCAGGTTGCCCGCGATCGCCGTGAAGTTGAACGGCGTGATCGCGTAGACGAAGCCCTCCAGCGGGCGGTGGTCCAGACGGTTCCAGACGCCCGGGGAGTTGGCCGGGGGCTGCTCGGCCAGGATCTGGCGGGCGTAGTGGACGTTGAACCGCCAGAAGTCGACCAGCTCGCAGGGGGTGTCGATCTCGGCCTGCTGGGCGGTCTTGGACTGGCCGAGCATGGTGGAGGCGGCCAGGGTCTCGCGCCAGGGGCCGGCCAGCAGCTCCGCGGCGCGCAGGATGATCGCGGCGCGGTCGTCGAAGGACATCGCGCGCCAGGCGGGCGCGGCGGCGAGAGCCGCGTCGATGGCGTCCTGGGCGTCCTGCCGGGTGGCGTTGGCGTAGGTGCCGAGGCGGGCCTTGTGGTTGTGCGGCTGCACGACGTCGAACCGCTCGCCGCCGCCCATCCGCTTCTCGCCGCCGATGGTGCAGGGCAGGTCGATGGGGTTCTCGGCCAGCTCCTTGAGCTTGACCTCCAGGCGGGCGCGCTCGGGCGAGCCGGGGGCGTAGCCGTGCACCGGCTCGTTGACGGGGGTGGGGACCTGGGTGACAGCGTCCATGGGTTCCGTGACTCCTTGACTTGAGCGGGTGTTCGGGCTCAGCCCTTGCTGACCATCGAGCGCAGGAAGAAGCGCAGGTTCGCCGGCTTCTCCGCGAGACGGCGCATGAAATAGCCGTACCAGTCGGTGCCGTAGGCGGTGTAGACGCGCATGCGGTGGCCCTCGGCGGCCAGCCGCAGGTGCTCCTCGCCGCGGATGCCGTACAGCATCTGGAACTCGTACTCGTCGAGCTTGCGCCCGGCGCGCCGGGCCAGCTCCTGGGCGACGGAGATCAGGCGCGGGTCGTGCGACCCGATCATCGGGTAACCCTCGCCCTCCATCAGCGTCCGCAGGACGCGGACGTACGCCTTGTCGATCTCGTGCTTCTGCTGGTACGCGACCTCGGCGGGCTCCTTGTAGGCGCCCTTCACGAGCCGTACGCGGCTGCCGTTCGCGGCGAGGCGGCGGGCGTCGGCCTCGGTGCGGAAGAGGTAGGCCTGGATGACGCAGCCGGTCTGCGGGAAGTCCTTCCGCAGTTCGTCGTGGATGGCGAACATCGAGTCGAGGGTGGTGTGGTCCTCGGCGTCGAGGGTGACGGTGGTGCCGATGGCGGCGGCGGCCTCGACGACCGGGCGGACGTTGGCGAGGGCCAGCTCGTGGCCGCCCTCCAGCGCCTGGCCGAACATCGACAGCTTGACGGACATCTCGACCCGGGGGCCGAGCCGCAGGTCCTTCAGCCGGTCGACGAGCTCCAGGTAGGCGTCCCGGGCGGCGGCGGCCTGCTCAGGCCGGGTGATGTCCTCGCCGACGACGTCCATCGTCAGCTCCAGGCCCCTGGCGGTGAGGTCCCGGATGATCGGCACGATGTCGTCGACGGTCTCACCGGGGATGAAGCGGTCGACGACCTGCTTGGTCACCGGGGCCGCCGAGATCAGACGTCGCATCCGGTCGCTGCGTGACGCGGCGAGAATCACGGGACCCAGCACGGGGCACCTCCATATACCAACCCATACAAGGCCGCTGCCCGGCGATCCGGGAACGGCACGGGGAACCACCGTGAAACCTAAGGATCCCTCCGTTCGGCGGCCATCGACAGCTGTCACGCATCCGTGCCGAAGATCTCAGACAGATGTATGAAGGGAGCCCGGACTGCGGGACAATGCCCAGGTGGCAACGGAACACGCGGGTGACTACCAGGAGCTCGTCGACGAGATCTCGGAGCTGCTCGGCGCCCCCGCGACCCTGGAGAACCGCGACTTCGAGCTGATTGCCTTCGGCGCCTACGACAGCGAGGACGAGCTCGACGCCTCAGCCCTGGACCCCGTGCGCACCCGCTCGATCCTGACCCGGCGCTCCACGGCGGCGGTCCGGGCCTGGTTCGAGGGTTTCGGCATCACCCGGGCGACCGGCCCGGTCCGAATCCCGCCGACCCCGGAGGCGGGGGTGTACCGGGGCCGCGTCTGTCTCCCCGTACGCCACCGGGGGGTCGTCCTCGGCTACGTCTGGCTGCTGGACGGCGAACCGGGTCCCTCGGACGCCCAGCTGGCGGCCGCGATGGAGGTGACCGGCCGGATCGGCGCCCTGCTCGCGGACGAGGCGCAGCACGGGGCCGATCTCACGCGTGAGCTGCGGGCGGTGCTGACCGCCGAGCCGGGCTGGCCGCGGGACATGGCGGTGGCGGAGCTGCGCACGGCACTCGGGGCCCGCGCGGACGGCCCCCACACGGTGGTGTGCGTGGCCCCGTGGCCGTCGGCCGACCCGGACGACGCGCCCTCGCTGCGCACGCTGCCGGGGGCGGAGGCGCTGTGCACGGTGCCGTGGGGGACGGCCTCCCAGTCACTGGCGCTGTTGGTGCGGCTGCGGTCGACGGACGCCCTGGCGCCGGCGACGTCGGCGGCCGGGCGGCTGCTGGAGCGGGCGGGCGGCGGCAGGGCCGCCGCCGGGATCGCCGCCGGGCGGGCCGGCCTGGCGGAGCTGGGCACGGCCTGGCAGGAGGCGTCGGCGTCGGCCCGGGCGGCGCTGGCCGAGCCCCGGCTCGGGCCCGTCGCCCGGTGGGCGTCGATCGGGCCGTTCCGGCTGCTCACCGCCCTGCCGCCGGAGACCGCGCACGACCCCGCCGTACGGGCCCTGCTGACCCCGGCGCACCGGGAGCTGGCCCGCACCGCCGAGGTCTACCTCGACTGCGCGGGGCAGGCGGGCCGTACGGCGGCGGAGCTGGGCATCCACCGGCAGACGCTGTACTACCGGCTGTCGCGGGTGGAGCAGCTGACGGGGCTGGACCTGGACGACGGCGAGGACCGGCTCCTGCTGCACATGGCGCTCAAGGCCCATCGGCTCTGAGCCGCGCGCTGCCCGGAGGCCCTCTCCCCGCATGGCCGTGATGCGGCCACTTCCGGCCAACTACTGAAAACGATTGTCATCATGCTATGGTCGGCGCGATCGTTGATCCTTTGACCACCTCTTCACGGAGGGCCCCGTGCGCCTGCCCGCCCGCCGACTGCTCCCCCTCACCGCCCTCACGGCCGTCTCGGCGCTGCTCACCGGCTGCTTCACCGGTGACGGCTCCGCGTCCACCGGCCCGGACGGCAAGCGCGTCCGCCTCGCGATGCTGCAGCCTCCGCGCTCGGGGCTGTCCCCGCTCTCCGACGACGCCTTCAAGCTCTCCCGCTGGTCGACGGCGGAGACGCTGGTGAAGCTGGACGCGGCCGGCGACGCCCGGCCCGCGCTCGCCACGTCCTGGCGGCGGAGCGGCAGAACGTGGAGCTTCGAGATACGCGACGGCGTCACCTTCCACGACGGCACGGAACTCGACGCCGAGGCCGTCGTCCGCTCGCTCACGAAGGCCGCCACCGCCTCGCCCAAGCCCCGCATCCTGGACGGCGTCGCCCTGACCGTGAAGGCCGCCGACGCCGACACCGTCACCGTCACGACCGCCGCCGGGGACCCGCTGGTCCCGCAGCGCCTCAGCTCCCCCCAGCTCTCGATCCTCGCCGCCAGGGCCTACACCGGAAAGACGGTGAACCCGGTCGGCGCGGGCACCGGACCCTTCGAGCTGACCGAGGTCGACGGCACCTCCTCCGCCACCCTCGACCGCTACGACGCCTACTGGGGCGGCAGGGCGAAGGCTCCCGGCATCGACGTGCGGTTCGTGCCCGACGGCACCGCCCGCGCCGCCGCCCTGCGCAGCGGCGAGGCGGACATCGTCGAGGCGGTGCCGGTGTCGCAGGCCGCACTGCTGGAGAAGGACCTCGTCACCGAGGTGCCCATGCCGCGCACCAACACCCTGTACCTGAACACCGAGAAGGGCGTCTTCCAGGACGCCTCGCTGCGCGCCGCCGCCCGGGAGGCGATCGACGCCGCGGCGATCGTGAAGGGCGTGTACGAGGGGCGCGCCGACGTCGCCGAAGGACTGCTGGGCCCGGCGCTCCCGTGGGCGGCCGAGCTGCGCCGGCCCGTGAAGCGGACCGTCACGTCCGGCGACCCGGCCGGGAAGACCGTCACCATCGGCACGTACACCGATCGCCCCGAGCTGGCCGAGGTCGCCGCCGCCCTGCAACAGCAGCTGCAGAAGGCCGGGTTCACGGTGAAGCTGGACGTCCGCGAGTACACGAACATCGAACCCGACGCCCTGGCGGGCAGGTTCGACGCGTTCATCCTCTCCCGCGCCACCGTCCTGGACTCCGGCGACCCGGCCGCGTACCTCTACAGCGACTTCGCCTCCGACGGCTCCTTCAACATCGCGCGGCTCAGCGACCCTTCCGTCGACGCCGCGTTGCGCAAGGCGGGCGGGACACCCACCGGTGACGCGCGCCGCAAGGCCCTCATCGCCGGTGAGGCCGCCGTCCTCGCGACCGACGCCGCCGTGCCGATGCTGCACGAGCGGGTGATCCAGGGCGACGCCGCCGGGGTCGTCGGCGCCGCGCACGACCCGCGCGAGCGGGAACTGGTCACGGCCGCCACGTACGTCAAGTGAGGCCCACCACCGCCGGGTTCACCCGGGCCGTCGCTCTGCTCGCGGTCGTCGCCGCCGTCGGCCTGCTGCCGTGGCTGTCGGGCCGTGACCCCGCCCTGACCGTGCTGCGCGCCCGCTCCGCCGAACAGGAACCGACGAGGGAGGCCCTGGACGCCATCCGGCGTGACCTCGGCCTCGACGCGGGGCCGCTGTCGCTGCTGGGGCACTGGGCCCGGAACCTGGTCCGCGGCGACCTCGGCACCTCGTGGGTGTCGGGCACCGACGTCCTGCCCTCGGTGACGGCCGGGCTCCAGGTGTCCCTGGCCCTGATGGGCGCGGCCGTCGCGGTGGCGGTCCTGCTCGCCGTCGTCCTCATCACGCCCGTGCTGGTACGCGGGCGCGGGTCGGCCGGGGCTGGCGCCGCGATGCTGGCCGCCGTACCGGAGTTCCTGCTGGCGACCGTGGGGCTGCTGGTGTGCGGGGTGTGGCTGGGGTGGCTGCCGACCTCCGGCTGGCAGGGTCCCGCGTCCATGGTGCTGCCCGCCGTCGCCCTGGGTGTCCCGGCCGGCGGACTGCTCGGGCGGCTGGTCGCGGACGCGCTGCCGGCCGTGCTGGAGGAGCGGTGGGTCGAGCTGTGGCGGGGCGCCGGGGTGAGCCGGGCGCGGATCTCCGCGGCCGCCCTGCGGCGCGTGCTCCCGCCGCTCGTCCCGCAGTTCGGCATGGCCGCCGTCGGCCTGACCGGCGGCGCGGTCGCGGTGGAGACGGTGTTCGCGGTACCCGGCATCGGGCGTACGGCCCTGGGGGCGGCCAAGTCACAGGATCTGCCGCTGCTGCAGGGCTCGGTGCTGGCCCTGCTGCTGCTCGGCCTGGTGACCGGCGCGCTGGCGGCCCTCGCCCGGCGCCGGCTGCTGGGCCCGGCCCTGCGGGACGCCTCGCTGGCCCTGCCGCCGGCCCGGCCGGTCCGCACCCCCGCCGCGATCCCGCTGGCCCTGGCGACCGCCCTGGTGACGGCGATCGGCTGGGGTCTGCTGCGCGACCCGTACGCGGTGAACACGGCGGCCCGGCTGGCCTCCCCCTCCTGGGCCCACCCGCTCGGCACCGACGGCCTCGGCCGTGACGTGCTGGCCCGCCTCGGACACGGTGCGGCGGCGACGATCGGCACGGCGGCGGTCGTCTGCGTGTTCAGCCTGGTCCTGTCACTGGCGCTGGGCTTCATGCCGGGCGTGGCGTCCGGCGCTGCGGACATCGCCAACGCGCTGCCGCCGGTGATCGTCGGCATCCTGGTCGCCGCGGCGGCGGGGCCGGGCACCGGCGGCGCGGCCCTGGCCGTCGGTGCGATCTCCTGGCCGGCCCTGTCCGCGCACGCGGCGGCCCTGGTCCAGGAGGTGCGGGCGTCCGCCTTCCTCACGGCCCAGCGGGCCATCGGCGCGCCCCCGTCCTGGATCCTCACCCGGCACGTCCTCCCCTCCGTCGCCGCCCCCGTCGCCCGTCACGCCCTGCTCCGGCTCCCCGGCATCGCCCTCGCCCTCGCCTCCCTCGGCTTCCTCGGCCTGGGCGCCCAGCCGCCGGCTCCCGAGTGGGGTCTCCTCCTCGACGAGTCCCGCGCCTACGTGGAACGCGCCCCCTGGGCGGCCCTCGCCCCCGCCGTCGCCCTGGCCCTCCTGGCCGGGCTCGCGGTGTCGGGAGCGGCGTACGCCGACGGCCGACGGGCGCCTGTCCCGTCGACTGCGCGGAAGGAGGCCCTCGTTGGAGCCTGAGGAACTGCCCGGCGCCGTCGGGGAGGCCCGGCCGGCACCCGAGGGCGCCGAGGAACGACCGTCCACGCACGGGCCCCTGCTCTCGGTGCGCGACCTGCGCATCGCCTTCGCCGGGGCCGAGGCCGTCCGCGGTGTGTCGTTCGACGTGCGGCCACGTGAAGTCCTCGCCCTGGTCGGCGAGTCGGGGGCCGGCAAGTCCCTCACCGCGCGGGCGCTGCTGGGCATGACCCCACCCGGGGCGACGGTGAGCGGGGAGATCCGGCTGGCCGGATCCACGGACCTCGCGGCCGCGCGGGGACGGCGCATCTCGCTCGTCCCCCAGGACGCCCTGTCCGCCCTCTCCCCCGTGCACCCCGTCGGCGACCAGCTCGCCGCCGCCGTGCGGTCGGTGCACGGCGTCTCCCGCCGGGAGGCCCGCGCCCGTGCCGTGGCCGCGCTGGAGCGGGTGGGCGTTCCGCAGGCCGCCCGCCGGTCCCGGGCGTACCCGCACGAGTACTCCGGCGGCATGCGGCAGCGCGCGGTGATCGCGATGGCCACGCTCAACGAACCCGACCTGATCGTCGCCGACGAGCCGACCACCGCGCTGGACGCCGGACACCGCGAGCAGGTGCTCCGGGTGCTCGCCGAGCAGCGCGCAGCGGTCGGCGCCGCGCTCCTCCTCGTCACCCACGACCTGGACGTCGTCCGCGAGCACGCGGACCGGATGCTCGTCCTGTACGCGGGGCGCACGAGCGAACTGGGCCCGGCGGGCGAGGTGCTGGCCCACCCCCGCGCCCCCTACACCGCCGGCCTGCTCGCCTCCCTCCCCCAGGACGGCCCGAGGCGCCGCCGCCTGCCCGCCCTCCCCGGCATTCCCCCGGCGCCGGGCGCCCTCCCGCCCGGCTGCGCCTTCGCGCCACGCTGTCCCCTGGCGACGGACCACTGCCACCGCGCGGAACCGGAGCCGCGGTGGACCGGCGCCCGTCTCGTCGCCTGCCACCACTCGGACCGGCTCACCGCCCCCGCGGGCGGCAACGAGGAGGAGCGACCGGTATGACCCCCCTGCTCGACGTCCGTGACCTCGTCGTCCGCTACGGCGCCCTCACCGCCGTGGACGGCGTCTCCTTCTCCCTGGAGCCGGGGGAGACCCTCGCCCTCGACGGCCCGTCCGGCTGCGGCAAGTCCTCCACGGCGTCGGCGGTCCTCCAGTTGCGCCGCCCGGACGCGGGCGAAGTCCATTTCGAGGGTCGGGAGTTGACCGCCCTGACCGAACGGGAGCTGCGCCCGCTGCGCCCCCGTATGCAGCCCGTGTTCCAGGACCCGTACGGCTCACTGAACCCCCGCCACCGCATCCGCGACGCGGTGGCGGAACCCCTGAAGGTGCAGGGCCGCTGGACCGACGCCGACGGCCCCGCACGCGTCACCGAACTGCTCCGCCGCGTGGGACTCGACGCCTCCTACGGCGCCCGCCGCCCGTACGAGCTCTCCGGTGGCCAGTGCCAGCGCGCCGGAATCGCCCGCGCCCTGGCCTCGGACCCCCGTCTGCTGGTCCTGGACGAACCGGTGTCGGCGCTCGACCCGTCGGTGCGGGCCGGGGTGCTGAACCTGCTCGCCGACCTCCAGGACGAGCTGGGCCTCGGGTACCTGTTCATCTGTCACGACCGGGCGGTGGTGCGGCACTTCGCGGACCGGGTGATCGAGATGCGGGACGGCCGGGTCAGCTCTTCGTGACTCCCCCGATCACCTGGCGCAGCCCCTCGGCGAGCTGGTCGGCGCCGGGCGCGGTCTTCGGGTCGAAGGTCCACTGCGCGATGAGGCCCGTCATCAGGGTCACGTAGAACATGCCGAGGGTGTCCGCGGTCTCGTCCGGGACGTCCTCCTCGCGCCCGCCCATGAGCAGCGGCACCAGACCGCGCCCGGCCTCCCGCTGGGCCCGCGCCAGATGGTCGCGCACCTCCGGCAGCTGGTCGCCCATGACCACGATCTCCATGCTCAGCCGCCAGATCGAACCGGGCTCCCGCATGGTGCCGATGATGTTCGACCACACCGCCCGGAACCGCTCCAGCGAGCCCGGCTCCCCAGGAAGCGCTTCCCCGCCGCCCCCGTCGAAGGCGTCGCCCATCCGCTCCACCAACGAGACGTACGCCTGCGCCAGCAGCGCGTCCTTGGAACCGTAGTGGTAGCCGATCGAGGCCAGATTCGTCCCCGACTCCTTGACGATGTCGCGCGCCGTCGTGCGCGCGAACCCCTTGCGCAGCAGGCAGCGCTCGGCGCCTTCGAGCAGATCCTCACGGTGTCCCATGGGCGCCACTCTATCGCCGGATCCATACACCCGTCCTAGACAGACGACTTATACAATCGTCATAGACAGACGTTTAATACGGCCGTACAGTCCCCGGCATGACGAACTCGACGAGCACCTCCGCGGGCCCTCGTGCCGGGCGCCGCGAATGGACCGCACTCGGCGTCCTGATGCTTCCGCTGCTCCTGGTCTCGATGGACGTCTCGGTCCTCTACTTCGCCATCCCGGCGATCAGCGCGGACCTGGAGCCGAGCGGCACCCAGCAACTGTGGATCTTCGACATCTACGCGTTCGTCCTGGCGGGCCTGCTGATGACGATGGGGTCGGTGGGCGACCGCATCGGCCGGCGCAGGCTGCTCCTGCTCGGCGCGGCCGCCTTCGGCGCCGCCTCGCTGGTGGCGGCCTACGCCACCAGCGCCGAGACGCTGATCGCGGCCCGCGCGGTCCTCGGCATCGGCGGCGCGACGCTGATGCCGTCGACGATGGCGCTGCTCCGCACGATGTTCACCGACCCGGGCCAGCGGGCGAAGGCGATCGGCGTGTGGTCGGGCGTGATGACGGCCGGGATCGCGCTGGGCTCGGTGATGAGCGGCGTGCTGGTCGAGTACTTCTGGTGGGGCTCGGTCTTCCTGGTGAACCTGCCCGCGATGGCAGTGCTGCTGGTGCTCGGACCGCTCCTGCTGCCCGAGTCGCGCGACCCCGCCCCCGGCCGCTTCGACTGGCCCGGCGTGCCGCTGTCGATGGCCGCCGTACTGCCCGTGATCTACGGTCTGAAGGAGATCCCGTCCGAGGGCTGGCACGTGCGGTACGTCGTCTCGATCACCGTCGGTCTTCTCTTCGCCGCGCTCTTCGTCCACCGCCAGCGCACCGCCGCCTCGCCGATGATCCCCCCGGCCCTGTTCCGCGGCCGCGGCTTCGCCCCGTCCGTCGCCCTCAACCTCGTCTCGGCGTTCGGGGTGATGGGCTCCGCCTACTTCACCACGCAGTACCTGCAGTCGGTGCTCGGCAAGAGCGCCATGGAGGCGGCCCTGTGGGCGCTGCTGCCGTCGGTCCCGATCGGTGCGGCGGCGCCGATCGCGGCCCGGTTGGTGCAGAAGGGGGTCCCCCGGGCCCGTGTCGTCACCGCCGGCTTCACGATCGCCGCGTGCGGCTTCGCTCTGCTGGCCTTCTCCGGCACGGACTCGATGTGGCTGGTGCTGGCCTCGTGCGCGGTCCTCGCGGTCGGTGGCGTCACCGTGATGTCGCAGATCATGGACCTCGCGATGGGCACGGCCCCGGTGGAGCGGGCGGGCACCGCGTCGTCCCTGATGGAGACCGCCACGGAGTTCGGCGGCGCCCTGGGCATGGCGGTCCTGGGCGCCGTCGGCACGGCGGTCTACCGCCACGAGATCCCGGAGTCGGCGCCGGACGCGGCCCGGGAGACGCTGGGCGGGGCGCTGGCGGTCGCCGATCAGGTCCCCGGCCTGGCGGCCGTGGCCCGGGAGGCGTTCACCAGCGGGATGCAGGCCGCGGCGATCGCGGGCGCGGTGGTGCTGGCGGGCGCGGCGGCGCTGGCCGCGGTGAGCCTGCGGCGGGTCGAGCCGCGGAAGTCCGCCGCCGAGGCCCCGGAGAAGGCCTGCGTCTGACGCACGGCACATACGAACGCCGGACGGGCTGCGTCAGCCCGTCCGGCGTTCGTAAGGGAAGCGGGGGTCGGGGCGGCGGCCCCCGCACGACGGCGACCGCGGCGGACGGTCACCGGAGAAGGCCCGTCAGACCAGGTTCACGGCCCGGGCGAACGTGGCGCCGATCTCTTCCGCGACATCGCCGAGCACCGTCGCGGACACCGTGTCGTCCACCGTGAGCACGGCCAGCGCCTCGCCGCCGGCCACCGCACGGGCGACCTGCATGCCGGCGATGTTGATCCCGGCCTCGCCGAAGATGCGGCCGACGGTGCCGACGACGCCCGGACGGTCCTCGTACCGCAGCACGACCATGTGGTCGGCGAGCGCGAGGTCGACGTCGTAGTCACCGACCGCGACGATCTTCTGCAGGTGCTTCGGGCCGGCCAGCGTGCCGGAGACCGCGACCTCCTCGCCGTTGCCCAGCGTGCCGCGTACGGTCACGACGTTGCGGTGGTCGGCCGACTCCGAGCTGGTGGTCAGCCGCACCTCGACGCCTCGCTCCTGGGCGAACAGCGGGGCGTTGACGTACGACACCGTCTCGTCGACGACGTCCTCGAAGACGCCCTTGAGGGCGGACAGCTCCAGCACCTTCACGTCGTGCTGGGTGATCTCGCCGTAGACCTCGACGTCGAGGCGGACCGCGACCTCACCCGCGAGCGCGGTGAAGATGCGGCCGAGGCGCTCGGCCAGCGGCAGGCCCGGCTTGACGTCCTGGGCGATGACACCGCCCTGGACGTTGACCGCGTCGGGCACGAGCTCACCGGCGAGGGCGAGGCGCACCGACTTGGCGACGGCGATGCCGGCCTTCTCCTGGGCCTCGTCCGTGGAGGCGCCGAGGTGCGGGGTGGCGACGACCTGGTCGAACTCGAACAGCGGGGAGTCCGTGCACGGCTCCTTCGCGTACACGTCGAGGCCGGCGCCGGCGACGCGGCCCTCCTTGAGGGCGGAGTACAGCGCCTCCTCGTCGACGATGCCGCCGCGGGCCGCGTTGACGATCCGTACGCTCGGCTTGACCTTGCGCAGCGCCTCGTGGCCGATGAGGCCGACCGTCTCCGGCGTCTTGGGCAGGTGGACGGTGATGAAGTCGGCGACCTCGAGCAGCTCGTCCAGCGACAGCACCTTCACGCCCATCTGCGCGGCCCGTGCGGGCTGCACGTACGGGTCGTAGGCGACGACCTTCATCCCGAAGGCCGACATGCGCTGGGCGACCAGGGCGCCGATGCGCCCGAGGCCGACGACACCGAGGGTCTTCTCGGCGAGTTCCACGCCCGTGTACTTGCTGCGCTTCCACTCGCCGTTCTTCAGCGCGGCGTTCGCCTGCGGGATGTTGCGGGCGGTGGCGAGGATCAGACCGCAGGCGAGCTCGGCGGCGGTCACGATGTTGGAGGTGGGGGCGTTGACGACCATCACGCCGGCCTTCGTGGCGGCGGAGACGTCGACGTTGTCCAGACCGACGCCGGCTCGTGCGACGACCTTGAGCTTGTTCGCGGCGGCGATCGCCTCGGCGTCGACCTTGGTGGCCGAACGGATCAGGATCGCGTCGACGTCGGCGATCGCGGGGAGCAGTTCGGCTCGGTCCGCTCCGTTGCAGTGCCGGATCTCGAAGTCCGGGCCAAGCGCGTCCACGGTCGCGGGCGACAGCTCTTCAGCGATGAGTACGACGGGTTTCGAGCTCACGTGAGTCCTCACAAATCCAATGCGTGCGGACGGCCGTCCCGACGGCCGCAGGCGGAGGAGGGGCTAGCCGCGTGGAAGACGCACGACGCTGTGGGCCTGACGCGTATGTGTGCAGCAGTCTAGTGCCGCGGCAAAGGTCGTCATGCGCCTCTGCGGAAGGATCACCCGTCCGTGGCTGGACGGGGTGGACAACACCATCTAAGCGGCGTTTCCGGGGGTTCGCCAAAGGGGCCGGAGCGGCTCGCTCCGGCCCCTGGCGCAGAGGCTTACGCCTCCTCGTCGACCCAGCTCATCAGCTTGCGGAGCTGCTTGCCGGTGGTCTCCAGCAGGTGCTCGGAGTCCTGGCTCTTGTACTCGTTGTACTTCTTCAGACCGCCGTGGTACTCGTCCATCCAGGCCTGCGCGAAGGTGCCGTCCTGGATCTCGGCCAGGACCTTCTTCATCTCCGCCTTGGTGGCGTCGGTGATGATCCGCGGGCCGGTGACGTAGTCGCCCCACTCGGCGGTCTCGGAGATCGACCAGCGCATCTTCTCCAGGCCGCCCTCGTACATGAGGTCCACGATCAGCTTCAGCTCGTGCAGGCACTCGAAGTAGGCGATCTCGGGCTGGTAACCGGCCTCGGTCAGGGTCTCGAAACCGGCCTTGACCAGCGCGGCCGTACCACCGCACAGGACGGCCTGCTCACCGAAGAGGTCGGTCTCGGTCTCCTCGGTGAAGGTCGTCTTGATGACGCCGGCGCGGGTGCCGCCGATGCCCTTGGCGTACGACAGGGCCAGCGCGAAGGCGTTGCCGGAGGCGTCCTGCTCGACGGCGGCGATGCACGGAACGCCGCGGCCCTCCTCGTACTGACGGCGCACCAGGTGGCCCGGGCCCTTGGGGGCGACCATGCAGACGTCCACGCCGGCCGGGGGCTTGATGAAGCCGAAGCGGATGTTGAAGCCGTGGCCGAAGAACAGCGCGTCGCCGTCCTTCAGGTTCGGGGCGATGGACTCCTCGTAGACCTGGGCCTGGATCGGGTCCGGCACCAGGATCATGATGACGTCGGCCTCGGCGGCGGCCTCCGACGGCGTCACCACGCGCAGGCCCTGCTCCTCGGCCTTCGCCTTGGACTTGGAGCCCTCGTGCAGACCGACCCGCACGTCGACACCCGAGTCACGCAGCGACAGCGCGTGGGCGTGGCCCTGGCTGCCGTAGCCGATGACCGCGACCTTGCGGCCCTGGATGATGGACAGGTCGGCGTCAGCGTCGTAGAACAGCTCGGCCACTTTGGGTTCTCTCCTTGAGTGCAGGTGTTGCGTCCCACCGTATGACGGTGGGCGGAAGGGAAGTCTGGGGGTCTCGGAATGCGGGCGGACGGCGGCGCGCCGACCGCCCGTTTCCGGTCGTGGACGGGTCCGGTACGCGTCCTATGCCGATCGGTCGAGTGCGCGCAGCGACCGGTCCGTGATCGAACGGGCGCCGCGGCCGATGGCGATGGTGCCGGACTGGACCAGCTCCTTGATGCCGTACGGTTCCAGCATCTTGAGCATGGCGGACAGCTTGTCGCTGCTGCCGGTGGCCTCGATGGTCACGGCCTCCGGGGAGACGTCCACGGTCTTGGCGCGGAACAGCTGGACGATCTCGACGATCTGGGAGCGCGTCTCGTTGTCGGCGCGCACCTTCACCAGGACCAGTTCGCGCTGGACCGCCTGGGACGGCTCGAGTTCGACGATCTTCAGCACGTTGACGAGCTTGTTGAGCTGCTTCGTCACCTGCTCCAGCGGCAGTTCCTCGATCACGTTCACCACGATGGTGATGCGGGAGATCTCGGGGTGCTCGGTGACGCCCACCGCGAGGGAGTCGATGTTGAAGCCGCGACGGGAGAAGAGGGCGGCGATCCGGGCCAGGATGCCCGGGGTGTTCTCCACCAGGACGGAGAGCGTGTGCTTGGACATTTCTCGTTCGTCTCTCTCGCTCAGTCGTCTTCGTTGTCGCCGAAGTCGGGGCGGACGTCCCGGGCGGCCATGATCTCGTCGTTGGAGGTGCCGGCGGCGACCATCGGCCACACCATCGCGTCCTGGTGGACGATGAAGTCGATGACGACCGGACGGTCGTTGACGGAGTTCGCCTCTTCGATGACCTTGTCGAGGTCGGCCGGGTCCTCGCAGCGGATGGCGTAGCAGCCCATCGCCTCCGACAGCTTCACGAAGTCGGGGATGCGGGTGCCCTGCGCCGGCTCCTTGCCGTCGTGCTCCGGGCCGGAGTGCAGGACGGTGTTGGAGTAGCGCTGGTTGTAGAAGAGGGTCTGCCACTGGCGGACCATCCCGAGAGCGCCGTTGTTGATGATGGCGACCTTGATCGGGATGTTGTTCAGGGCGCAGGTGGTGAGCTCCTGGTTGGTCATCTGGAAGCAGCCGTCGCCGTCGATCGCCCAGACGGTCTTCGACGGAGCTCCGGCCTTGGCGCCCATCGCGGCCGGAACCGCGTAGCCCATCGTCCCGGCGCCGCCGGAGTTCAGCCAGGTGGCCGGCTTCTCGTACTGGATGAAGTGGGCGGCCCACATCTGGTGCTGGCCGACGCCCGCCGCGAAGATCGTGCCCTCGGGGGCGAGCTGTCCGATGCGCTCGATGACCTGCTGCGGGGAGAGCGAGCCGTCCTCGGGATGGTCGTAGCCCAGCGGGTACGTCTCGCGCCAGCGGTCGAGGTCCTTCCACCAGGCGCTGTAGTCGCCCTGGCCGCCCTCGCTGTGCTCCTTCTGGACGGCCTGGATCAGATCGGCGATGACCTCGCGCGCGTCCCCGACGATCGGCACGTCGGCGGCGCGGTTCTTGCCGATCTCCGCCGGGTCGATGTCCGCGTGGACGATCTTGGCGTACGGGGCGAAGCTGTCCAGCTTGCCGGTGACGCGGTCGTCGAACCGGGCGCCGAGGGCGACGATCAGGTCGGCCTTCTGCAGACCGGTGACGGCGGCCACCGAACCGTGCATGCCCGGCATGCCCAGGTGCTGCGGGTGGCTGTCGGGGAAGGCGCCCAGCGCCATCAGGGTGGTGGTGACGGGCGCGCCGGTCAGCTCGGCGAGGACCTTGAGCTCGGCGGTGGCGCCGGCCTTGAGGACGCCGCCGCCGACGTAGAGGATCGGCCGCTTGGCGGAGGTGATCAGCTTGGCGGCCTCGCGGATCTGCTTGGCGTGCGGCTTGGTCACCGGGCGGTAGCCGGGCAGGTCCATGGTGGGCGGCCAGGAGAAGGTCGTCCTCGCCTGGAGCGCGTCCTTGGCGATGTCGACCAGGACCGGGCCGGGACGGCCGGTGGAGGCGATGTGGAACGCCTGCGCGATCACCCGGGGGATGTCCTCGGCCTTGGTCACCAGGAAGTTGTGCTTGGTGATCGGCATGGTGATGCCGACGATGTCCGCCTCCTGGAAGGCGTCCGTGCCGATCGAGGACGAGGCGACCTGGCCGGTGATGGCGACCAGCGGCACGGAGTCCATGTGGGCGTCGGCGATCGGCGTGACCAGGTTGGTGGCACCGGGTCCGGAGGTCGCCATGCAGACGCCGACCTTGCCGGTGGCCTGCGCGTAGCCGGTGGCCGCGTGACCGGCGCCCTGCTCGTGGCGGACGAGGACGTGGCGCACCCGCGTGGAGTCCATCAGCGGGTCGTAGGCGGGAAGGATCGCACCGCCGGGAATGCCGAATACCGTGTCGGCGCCGACCTCCTCGAGAGAGCGGATGAGGGACTGCGCACCCGTGACGTTCTCGACGGGCGCGGAGTGCTGTCCTCCGGATCGGGGCCGCGGCTGCGGGTGATGGGCCCCGGTGGCCTGCTCGGTCATCGGCATTCTCTTCTCGATGCTGAGGGTTTTTGCGAGGTTTGTGCGGTGTTCGGCTGGCGCACGGCAGGTGCCCGTGCAACAAAAAACCCCTCGTGCCAAAAGGCAAGCGAGGGGAGCGCGCCGGTGAGGTCGCTGGGGTTTCCGGATCGTCCTCCGGTGGGTCCCAGCTCAGCCGACGCGCTGTCCAAGTACGAGAATTCGGGTGCGCATGGCACTGACCCTCCCCCCGGCACGCACCCACTGTCAAGTGGGTGGGACGGGGGTCTCATTATGTGGGCGCAGGGCCGTACCGCCACCAAGGGTTCCGCCTCCCAGAACGGCGGGGACACCACCGGTGTACGCCTTCGCGCCGCCACCCGCGAACGCCGGCTCGGCGGGCCCGTGCGGCACCGGATAGCCCCCGCGGCCGAGCGCCCTGCGCAGCCGGTACTCGTCGAGCGGACCGGAGAACGCCATGCCCTGGCCGTGCGTGCAGCCCATCGCGCGCAGGGTGACCACCTGCTCGGGCACGTCCACGCCCTCGGCCACGGACTGCAGCCCGAGGTCGCCGGCGATCCGCAGCAGCCCGCTGGTGATCTTGTGCAGCCGCGCGGACTCGACGACGCCCTCCACCAGACCGCGGTCCAGTTTCAGTACGTCGACCGGCAGTCGGCGCAGTGCCGTTATGGCCACGCAGCCGCCGCCGAAGCCGTCGAGGGCGATCCGGACGCCGAGTCGGCGCAGGGCGCTCAGCCGCCGCTCCAGCTCGTCCAGCGACACGTTCGGCTCTATGTCCGACAGCTCGACGAGCAGTGACCCGGAGGGCAGTCCGTGCCGGGTCAGCAGCGCCTCGACGGAGCCCAGCGGCATCGAGCGGTCCAGCAGGCGCCGGGCGCCCACGCGGACGACCACCGGCACGTTCAGCCCGCTCGCGGCCCGGTCGGCGGCCTGCTCGACAGCCCTCTCGAACATCCAGCGGTCCAGCTCGACGGTCTTGTCACCGTCCTCCGCGACCCGCAGGAACTCCGCGGGCGTGAACAGCACCCCCTGTGAGGACCGCCAGCGGGGATGCGCGGCGACCGACGAGATCCGGCCGTCCTCCAGCCGCACCACGGGCTGGTGCAGCAGCGCGAACTCGCCGTCGTGCAGCGCGGCCCGCAGCCGCGTCGCCAGCTCCGCCTTCCGTACGACGTCCTGCTGCATCTGCGGCTTGTACAGCTCGACCCTGCCCTTGCCGCCCGCCTTGGCGCGGTACATGGCGAGGTCGGCGTTGCGCAGCAGCTCCCCCGCCCCGAGCCCGGCTTCGGCGAAGGCGACGCCGATGGAAGCGGCGACCCGCACCTCGTTGCCGTCGATGAGGTACGGCTGGGACAGCGTCACCCTGAGTCGGTCGGCGAGCTCCAGGATGTGCCGCTCCCGGGCACTGCGGTCACGGGTGGTGTCACCGACGATCAGGGCCGCGAACTCGTCGCCCCCCAGCCGGGAGGCCGTGTCCCCCTGCCGCACCGCGTCCTGCAGCCGGCGCGCGGCCTGGACGAGCAGTTCGTCCCCGGCCTGGTGGCCGATCGTGTCGTTGACCGCCTTGAAGCCGTCGAGGTCGATGAAGAGGACGGCCGTGTTGCGCAGTGCGGTACCCCGGTCGGAGCTGCGGCGGCCGGAGAGGGCCTGCTGGACGCGCCGGGTGAACAGGGCGCGGTTGGGCAGGTCGGTCAGCGGGTCGTGCTCGGCGTTGTGCTGGAGCTGCGCCTGCAGACGCACCCGTTCGGTCACGTCCCGGCTGTTGAAGATCAGCCCGCCGTGGTGCCGGTTGACGGTCGACTCGACGTTGAGCCAGCCGCCGTCGCCGGAGCGGAAGCGGCACTCGATGCGCGTGGTGGGCTCCTCCTGGGGGCTGGTGGCGAGGAAGCGGCGCACCTCGTGCACCACGCAGCCCAGGTCCTCCGGGTGGATGAGCTGGGCCAGTTCCGTGCCCACCAGCTCCTCGGCGGGCCGTCCGTAGACGCCGGCGGCGGCCGGGGAGACGTACCGCAGGACGCCGCTGGGGGCGGCGATCATGATGACGTCGCTGGAGCCCTGCACCAGGGAGCGGAAGTGGTTCTCCTTCTGCGCCAGTTCCTGGGTGAGGGTGATGTTGTCGAGCAGCATGATCCCCTGGCGGGCCACGAGGGCGAGGACCACGGCGCCGCCGGTCAGGAGCACCACGCGGTCGACGCTGCGGCCGTTGAGGACGTTGTAGAGGATCCCCAGGGTGCAGACGGCGGCGGCGAGGTACGGCGTGAGGGCGGCGAGGGAGCCGGTGATGGGCCGGGTGGCCGGGTACCGGCTGTGGTCGCCTCCCGGCGCGTGCGGCGGCAGGTGCGCGGGGCCCGGACGGCGCTGCCCGGGCACGTGCTCGTGCACCACGCGCGTGTGCCCCTCGTCCCCCGCCCCGCGCCGCCGGCCGGCGGCCCAGGGGGCGTACGCCAGCAGCAGGGAGCCGGCGAACCAGCCCGCGTCGAGGAGCTGGCCCGAGCGGTAGCCGTGGTGCAGCAGGGGCGAGGTGAACAGCGCGTCGCACATCACGGTCAGCGCGAGGGCGCCGACGGCGGTGTTGACCGCCGTGCGGTTGACGGAAGAGCGCCGGAAGTGCAGCACCAGCACCATGCTCACCAGGGCGATGTCCAGGAGCGGGTACGCCAACGTCAGCGCCGCGTGGGCCACGCTCGGCCCGTCCAGCCGCGCGGCCTGCGCGAGGGCGAGGCTCCAGGCCAGGGTGAGCAGCGAACCCGCGATTAACCAGGCGTCCAGCACCAGGCAGACCCAGCCCGCCTTGGTCACGGGCCGGGCGGCGAGGACCAGCAGCCCGACGATCGCGGGCGGCGCGAAGCACAGGAAGAACAGGTCGGCGTAGCTGGGGCTGGGGACGGGGCGGTTGAGGACGACCTCGTACCACCCCCAGACCACGTTGCCCAGGGCCGCCATCGTCGAGGAGAGGGCGAACAGCATCCAGGCGGGTCGAAAGCGCACGCGTCGGGTGCGCGCGTAGAGGAAGCAGGACACCGCGGCGGCGCCCGCCGCCGCGGCGAGCCCGAAGTCGCCCATGATGAGGGCGAGTCGGTCCGAGCCCCAGCCGAGCGCGGAGCCGACGGCGTATGCCGCGCACAGCAGCACCAGCGCCAGTTGGTGGACCGTGTTCCTGGATCCGGGGCCGCCGGCGGACGACGGCCTGGTCAGCGGCGCGCCCTTCGGAGGGTGCGCCCGCAGCGCCCCGTCGAGGACGGGCGTGGAGGTCGACGGCGCGCTCACCGGATCCTCCCGGTCCACGCCGCCCTCCGGCCCCGCCGGTCCCGCCGCGTCGGCTGGGTCTGCTTCCAGCGGCCGCTGCTCCTGCGGCGGTGATGGCTGTGCCGACTGTCGCGACCGGGGCCACCGAGTCCGCTCGTGGCCGTGCAACAGGGCCGCCGGCGGCGACTCCGCCGCGTCGGATCGTTCGTCCATAGGCCGTGCATCGCCCGTCGCCCCCCTCACAGTCAGAAAGTCGTCCCCGGCGCCGAACGGTGCACGGCGCAGCCCCTGTCGGGACGATACACCAGTCTCGTCACTCAGGGACATAGTTCCTCTACGCTCCGTGACGATCAGCGGCAACACGCGTACGGACCGCGTCCGGGGGACTGCGGAGGGTACGCGAACCGGCTCAGACGTGTGCCGTGCTCGTCATGCCTCGTTCGTGGCGCCCGTCGTAAGGATCACGTTGCGCAGGGGCTCGTGGTTCACGAAACGGCTCAACTGGTCCCTCAGCAGCCGTTCGGCGCGCGGCAGGAAGGCGGAGGTGGGGCCGCCCACGTGCGGGCTGATCAGCACGCCCGGCGCCCGCCACAGCGGATGGGCGGGGGGCAGGGGCTCCGGGTCGGTGACGTCCAGGGCGGCCTTGAGGCGGCCGGTCTCCAGCTCGGCGAGGAGTGCCTTGTCGTCGACGACCTGGCCGCGGGCGACGTTGACCAGCAGCGCACCGTCCTTCATCCGGGCCAGGAAGTCGGCGTCGACCAGGCCGCGCGTGGCCTCGGTCAGCGGCGTGGACAGGACGACGACGTCCGCCTCGGGGAGCAGGGCGGACAGTTCGGTGAGTGGGTGCACCGGTCCGCGCGCCGTGGTGCGCTGGGAGCGCGCGACGCGCGCCACCCGCGCCACCTCGAAGGGCACGAGCCGGTCCTCGATCGCCGACCCGATCGACCCGTATCCCACGATGAGGACGTTCTTGTCGGCCAGCGCCGGCCGGAAGCCGCCGAGCCACTCTCCCCGCTCCTGCGCGCGGACGAAGTCGGGGATGCCCCGCAGGGAGGCGAGGATCAGCGTCAGCGTGAGCTCGGCGGTGCTCGCCTCGTGCACCCCGCGCGCGTTGCACAGCCGTACGCCCGGGGGCAGCGAGTCGAGGCCCGGCAGCACGTTGTCGACGCCGGCCGAGAGCGTCTGCACGACCTGGACGGAGCTCATGCGGGACAGGGGCCGCAGGGCGACCTCGGTGGGCTTCATGTAGGGGACCACGTAGTACACGCACCGGGCGGGGTCCGCGGGGAAGTCCTCCCCGCCGTCCCAGAACAGGTGGTTGAGCCCCTCGGGGAGACCGTCGATCTCGTCGGGCGGGAGGGGCATCCATACGTCGTGGGGCAGGTCAGCAGCAGTCATGCTCCGGAGGCTATGTCAGGCACGCGCGCGTGCAGAGGTTAGGTTGGGGGCCGGGAAAGGGAGGGTCACGAGCAGGTGGAGCGCAGGACGATCGGCGCGGCGGCGCTCGCGGTGGGGGCCGTCGGACTCGGGTGCATGCCGATGAGCTGGGGGTACAGCGCATCGCGGCAGCGGGGCGACGAGTCGCTGAGGGCGTTGCACCGGGCCCTGGATCTGGGCGCCTCCCTGCTGGACACCGCCGACATGTACGGCCCGTTCACCAACGAGCTGCTGGTGGGGCGGGTGCTGAAGGACCGGCGCGAGGACGCGTTCGTGTCGACCAAGGTCGGGCTGCTGGTGGGCGAGCAGCACATCGTCGCCAACGGCCGCCCCGGATACGTGAGACGGGCCTGCGACGCCTCGCTGCGCCGCCTGCAGACCGACGTCATCGACCTCTACCAGCTGCACCGCGCCGACCCCGAGGTGCCGGTGGAGGAGACCTGGGGGGCGATGGCGGAACTCGTCCGGGCGGGCAAGGTGCGGGCGTTGGGGCTGTGCGCGGTGGGGGCCCGGGGCGGCCGCCGTGCCGGCGGGCGGCTCTACGACGCGACGATCCGGCAGCTGCGGCGGGTGCAGCAGGTGTTCCCGGTGAGCGCGGTGGAGGCGGAGCTGTCGGTGTGGTCGCCGGAGGCCCTGGAGGCGCTGCTGCCCTGGTGCGAGGAGCGTGGCGTCGGCTTCCTGGCGGCCATGCCGCTGGGCAACGGCTTCCTGACCGGCACCCTGACCCCGGGCGAGGGCTTCGAACCGGACGACATGCGCGCCCGGCACCCCCGGTTCACCGCCGAGATGATGGCCGCGAACCAGCCGATCGTCGCCGGTCTGCGCCGGGTGGCCGCACGGCACGGCGAAGACGTGACGGCCGCGCAGGTGGCGCTGGCGTGGGTGCTGGCGCAGGGCCGGCACGTGGTGCCGGTCCCGGGGGCCAAGCAGCGGCGGTGGGTGACGGAGAACGCGGCGGCGGCCGGGCTGCGGCTGACCGCGCGGGACCTGGCCGAGGTCGCGGGACTGCCGGCGGCGCAGGGATCGTGGGAGTAGGCCGGGCGCGGCAGGCCGGTCGAGCGGCGGTCGCGGGTATCCGGTTTCGGTGATCGGGAACCCGGCGGGCGCGAGCGGTGTATGACAAGGAGAGGCTGCCGTGGGAAGTCCGGCGTCGCGCAGGCGGCGGCGGAACCCGACCCCGTCGAAGGGACCGAGATCGTGCGACGTCGAGCAGTGACGGCCGTGCTGGCCGCGAGTGCGCTTCTGTGGGCGGCCGGCTGCTCCTCCGACGGCGGAGGAGCCCCGGGCGCCGCCGGCAGCCCGTCCCCGAGTGCCACCGCCCCGCAGAGCTCCCCCTCGCGGTCGGCCGAGGAGACCCCGCCCGCGAAGGGCACGGTCAAGGTGGTCCGTACGGTCGCCGAGGGCCTGAACAGCCCGTGGGGCCTCGCCCCGCTCCCCGGCGGCGGGCTGCTGGTCTCCTCCCGTGACCAGGGGACGATCCTCCACGTGGACGAGGAGACCGGCAGAAAGACGGAGCTCGGCGAGGTGCCGGGCGTCTCGGCGGCCGGTGAGGGCGGTCTGCTCGGTATCGCCCTCTCCCCCGGGTTCGCCTCGGACCGCATGATCTACGCGTACTTCACCTCGGCCTCGGACAACCGCATCGTCCGCATGATCTACGACGCCCAGCGGCCCGCCGGCGACCAGCTCGGCGCGCCGGACACGGTCTTCAGGGGCATCCCCAAGGGCGTGATCCACAACGGCGGACGGATCGCCTTCGGCCCCGACAAGATGCTCTACGTCGGGACGGGCGAGAGCGGCGACCGGGGTCTTTCCCAGGACATGGAGTCCCTGGGCGGCAAGATCCTGCGCCTGACCCCGGAGGGCGAACCGGCTCCGGGCAACCCGTTCCCGGACTCCCCGGTGTACTCGTACGGCCACCGCAATGTGCAGGGTCTGGCCTGGGACGGCAAGCAGCGGCTGTTCGCCGCGGAGTTCGGCCAGGACACCTGGGACGAGCTGAACGCGATCGAGCCGGGCGCCAACTACGGCTGGCCGCAGGCCGAGGGGAAGTCGGACGACGCCAAGTACCGCAATCCGCTGGACCAGTGGGACACGGACGACGCCTCCCCCAGCGGCATCGCCTTCGCGGAGGGGTCCATCTGGATGGCGGGCCTCAAGGGCGCGCGTCTGTGGCGCGTGCCCTTGAAGGGCACGGTGGCGTCGGCGGACTCTCAGGCGTTCCTCGAGGGCGATTACGGCCGGCTGCGCACGGTGGTCTCGGCGGGCGGCGACAAGCTGTGGCTGACGACGAGCAACACGGACGGCAGAGGCGCGCCGAAGGCGGGGGACGACCGGATCCTGGAGCTGCAGGTGAGCTGAGGCCCCGCCTCACTCGGGGGGCGGCTCCCCCGGGTCGTTCCCCACCTCGTTCTCCACGTCGTTCGCCGCGGCCTCCTCGGCCGTCGGCGTGGGCGGACGGACCACGACCTTCCCGGAGGCGAGGTCTATCGGCCCGCGCCCGGGGTCGGCGTCACCGACGTCCTCCCGGGTGAGCTCCAGCCGGTTCTGCTCGTCGCGGGTGTGTTTGCGGCCCGGGGAGAACAGTTCCTCGAAGACGTTGAACATGGTTCTTCCTTTCGCCTGACGTCATTGTCCCGTGACCGTCCGCTTGTCCGCGCCCGTCGCGAACAACCCCAGCCGATGCGCCACCGCGGCCGCCTCCCCCCGCCCCGAGACGCCCAGCTTGGCCAGGATGTTGGAGACATGGACGCTCGCCGTCTTCGGCGAGATGAAGAGTTCCCCGGCGATCTGGCGGTTGGTGCGGCCGGCGGACACCAGACGCAGGACGTCGCGTTCGCGGCCGGTGAGGCCGAGAGCGCGGACCGGGTCGTCGGCGGCGGTTCCCGGGGAGGTGGTGAGGGGGAGGCGGGCGCGCTGGGCGAGGCGGGCGGCGGACTCGGCGAGGGGGCGGGCGCCCAGGTGGTCGGCGACGGCGTGGGAGAGGCGGAGCAGCTCCGTGGCGCGGTCGCGCTCGGGCTCGGTGTCTTTCCCGCTGCCGTCCGCGCCGGAGCGGGCGGTGCCCACGGCGAGGAGGGCCTCGGCCAGTCGGTAGCGGACGCGGGCGAGGTCGTAGGGCCGCTCCAGGGGTTCGAAGGCGGTGACGACCTCCGACCAGAGGTCGGGGGTGCTGTGGCCCTCGGCCCGTCGGAGTTCGGCGCGCACCCACCGTTCGACGGCGTGCCAGAGGGGGACGCCAGTGGTGAGCCTCTTCGCGGCCTCGCGGATGCGGTCGAGGACGTCCGCCCTGCCCTCCCGGGCGGCGGGCAGGCCGCGCGCGTCGGCCTCGGCCTGGGCGGCGGCCAGCAGCACGGGCCAGCCATGGCGCTCGGTGCCGGGCGGAAAGCCCGCGTCGAGGGCGCGCACCAGTTCGGCGCGGGCGTCGGAGAGGCGGCCCTCCCCCGCGGCCACGCCGATCGCGATCCGGGTGAGTGGCAGCGTCTGCTGCGGCATGGAGTCGTGGGGGCCGTAGAAGGCCCGGGCGGTGGCCAGGTGGCCGGCGGCTGCGGCGACGTCGCCGCGGCTCAGGGCCAGATTGGCCATGCGCAGCGCGCCGGCGCCCTGCGGTTTGGCGCTGTGGCCGACGCGCAGGGCGCCGGCGGCGGCCTCGGCGGCGGCGTCCCAGCGGCCCAGTGAGTACAGCGAGTCGGACAGGTTGCCCCACACCCACGCCTCGGAGTCCAGCAGGCCGAACTTCCGGGTGAAGGCGACGCCCTCCTCGAGGATGGGGACCGCCTCCCGGGAGCGGCCGACGGCCTCCAGTCCCGAGGGCAGGTTCACATGAGCGCGGCCGGCCACGGAGGTCATGCCCTCCGCCACGGCCCGTTCCTTGACCTCGTACAGCTCCGCCAGGCCGGCCTCGACGTCGCCCGAGTCGACCATGAGGCCGGCCAGGGTGAGGCGGGCGTTCAGCTCGATCTCGCGGACGCCGACCATGCGCGCGTACTGCACCGCGCGTTCGGCGGCCGCGAAGGCCTCGGGACCGGGTTCGTGCACCATCGACCAGTTGGCGACACCGTTCAGCACCTCGGCGTGCACCTCGGACGGCGGGAGTCCGCGCACGAGCTTTTGGGCGGTGGCCAGTTCGGCCCAGCCGTCGCCGCGGGCCTGGGCCTGGACCAGCCGGGAGCGCTGCACCCAGAACCAGGCGGCGCGCAGCGGGTCGTACTCGTCCTCCAGCAGGCGCAGTGCGCGCTTGGTGATCTTCAGGGCGCGTTCGCGTTCCCCGCAGAGCCGGCCGGCGACGGCGGCTTCCGCCATGAGGTCGAGGTAGTGCAGGGGCGCGGCGGCCGGGTCGCGGCCGCCGGGGTTCGTCCCGTGCCGTTCGCGCCGTGAGGGACGGCACACCTCGGTGTGGTCCCCGGCGCGCAGTCGGGCCCGTACGTCCTCGGGGGCGGTGTCCCACAGTTCCATCGCCCTTTCCAGGAGCCGCAGTTGCTCGCTGTAGGCGTGGCGGGAACGGGCGGCGGCGGAGGCGTCCAGGACGGCGGGGAGGGCCTTGGCGGCGTCGTGGGCGTGGTACCAGTAGCTGGCCAGGCGCATGATCCGCTCGTCGGCGGGGACGAGCGTCGGGTCGGCCTCCAGGGCTTCGGCACAGCGGCGGTTGAGACGGGAGCGTTCGCCGGGCAGCAGGTCGTCGCTCACGGCCTCGCGGACCAGGGAGTGACGGAAGCGGTATCCGTCGCCGGCGGGTGCGGCGAGCAGGATGTTGGCGCCGACGGCGGCCCGCAGCGCCTCGATGAGGTCGTCCTCGGCGAGCCGGGCGACCGCGGCCAGCAGCCGGTACTCGACGGTGGAGCCGCCCTCGGCGACGATCCGGGCGACGCTCTGCGCGTTCTCGGGCAGCGCCTCGACGCGGACCAGCAGCAGGTCGCGCAGGGAGTCGGTGAGGCCGGTGCGGCAGCCCTCGTGGGCGGCGACGGCGAGCTCCTCTACGAAGAAGGCGTTGCCGTCGGAGCGTTCGAAGATGGCGTCGACCTGGGCGGGGTCGGGTTCGTACGCCAGGATTCCGGCGATCTGGCGGCCGACCTCGTCGCGGGTGAAGCGGGCGAGTTCGAGGCGGTGGACGGTGCGCAGCCGGTCGAGTTCGGCGAGCAGCGGGCGCAGCGGGTGGCGGCGGTGGATGTCGTCGGAGCGGTAGGTGGCGAGGACGACGAGACGGCCGGTGCGCAGGGTGCGCAGCAGATAGGTGAGGAGGTGGCGGGTGGAGGCGTCGGCCCAGTGCAGGTCCTCCAGGGCGACCACGACGGTGCGGTCCGCGGCGGTGCGCTCCAGGAGGCGCGCGGTGAGTTCGAAGAGGCGGGCCATGCCCTCCTCGTCGTGCCGTCCCGCGCCCGCCTCGCCCAGTTCGGGCAGCAGCCGGGCGAGTTCCTCCTCCTGACCGGCGGCCGCGGCGGCCAGTTCGTCCGGCAGGGCGCGGCGCAGGGCGCGCAGGGCGGTGGAGAACGGAGCGAACGGCAGCCCGTCGGCGCCGATCTCGACGCAGCCGCCGAGCGCGACGACGGCGCCCCGGCGGCGGGCGGCGGTGGCGAACTCCTCGACGAGGCGGGTCTTGCCGACTCCGGCCTCGCCGCCGATCAGCAACGCCTGTGGCTCTCCCGCGGCGGCGCGGGAGAGCGCGGCGTTCAGGGTGTCCAGCTCGTCGGCGCGGCCGACGAAGACGGGGCTGACGGACCTGGTCTCCACGGGGGCGAGCATCGCACAGGGGGCCGACGGCGCCCCAGCCGTTATCGCCGGTGCCCTCATCCCAGGTGCCCTCGTCGCAGGTGCCCTCGTCGCAGGTGCCCTCGTCGTAGGTGCCCTCGTCGGCGGTGCCTCCCGCGCGGGCACGACGCCGGTCCCGGCGGAGCCGGTCCCGACGGAGCGGCCGGCCGTCGTGCGACCCTCCCCCGTGCGGCCGGCCCCCGCGAGGCCGCCCTCCCGTCCCCGGGCGCTCACGCGGTCCGGGGGGAACGCGCTCGGCGAGGGCGGTCGGTATGCGGCTCGCTCGCGGCGCGTGCGGCCCGATCGGCGCATGCGGCCCGATCGACGGTAGGGGCGCGATCAGCGGTCGCGACCCGATCGGCGGTCGCGACCCGATCGGCCCGATCAGCGGTCGCGGCGCGCTCGGCGATCGCGGCCGGATCAGCAGTCGCCGCCCCATCGGCCGTCGCAACCCGATCGGCCCGATCAGCGGTCGCGGCGCGCTCGGCGATCGCGGCCGGATCAGCAGTCGCCGCCCCATCGGCCGTCGCGACCCGATCGGCCCGATCAGCGGTCGCGGCGCGCTCGGCGATCGCCGCCGGATCAGCAGTCGCCGCCCCATCGGCCGTCGCAACCCGATCGGCCCGATCAGCGGTCGCGGCGCGCTCGGCGATCGCCGCCGGATCAGCAGTCGCCGCCCCATCGGCCGTCGCGACCCGATCAGCGCTCGCGGCGCGTTCGGCACGTGCGGCCCGAGCAGCGCTCGCGGCCCGATCAGCGCTCGCGGCCCGATCAGCGCTCGCGGCCCGATCAGCGCTCGCGGCCCGATCGACAGTCGCGGCCCGATCAGCGCTCACCGCCCGATCAGCGGTCGCCGCCCGATCAGCGCTCGCCGCCCGATCGGCAGCTGCGGCCCGTTCGGCGGTCGCGGCTCGTTCGGCGGCCTCGCGACGTGCCGCGCGCCGGCCGCGGACGGCTTCGCGGGCCAGCCGCCAGTGCTCGGCCCGGCGGATCAGCTCGGCGGCACGCATCCGCTGCATCTCGTAGTCGTGCATGGTGGGTCCCCCGCTGGAGTCGGTGGTGGTGTCGCTTGCCGCGACGCCTCCACTGTCGTCTCGCAGGGGGGTCCGCCACATCGGGAGAGTTCCGTATCCCCGGGGGCGGGCCGGGGCCTCAGACGCGCGCGAGGGGCCTCAGGCGGGCCGTAAGGTGCTTACGGCCCGCCCGAGCCCCCTCGGGACCGGCGTCTTTTCGGGACCTGGGCTCCCCCCGGAACCCGCGGTGGTCAGCCGGCGGTCAGCTCGCGGACGGCAGTCCGAGCAGGGCGTCGGTGTACTTCAGGACGGCCAGCAGCAGGCCGATGACGCCGAGCGAGACGCCCGCCCAGGCGACCGACTTGATCCACGGCGCCTGCGGCCTGCCAGGCGCGCCGAAGGCGGGCCGGGCCAGCACGACGACGGCGGTGATCAGCGCGGCCAGCGCGAACAGGCCTGCCCACAGGGCGGTGGTCTGCCAGGCGTCGCCGTAGACCGCCTGGATCTGCTGGGCGACGCTCGCGTTCGACGAGGCCTCCAGCTGGCCGACGAGGGTCTCGCGCGCGGAGGCGACGGTCCCGATCCAGCCGCCGGTCAGCGACACGAGGCCGAGCGCGGCGGAGACCACGGCTCCGGCGCCCTGGCCGACGCCCGAGGGGCCGTCCTCCTTGGTGGCGGCCTCGTCGGCGGTGGGCTCGTCGCCGTCCCCGGTGCCGGCGGCGTCCACGGTGTCGTCCTCGGTCTTCGTCGACGCGTCCGTGGCGTCAGCCGCGTCGTTCTTGGTGATGTCCACCGTCTCCTCGTCGCGCTTCGCCTCGGCGGCCTCGGCGCCCGTGCCGGCGCCGGCCTCGTCAACAGTCTTGGTTCCCATGTCTCGCACCGTACGGACGCTCTCTGAGAGGTCTCTTAATGATCGCTGTGAGCGGTACGCGCGCGTGCGGCGCGCCACTCGGGGGCCAGCACGGACCAGACTTCCAGGTCGTGCCTCACCCCACGATAGGGGTAGGCCTCACGGCGCACACCGTCCCGGGTCATCCCGAGGCGCCGGGCGGCGTTGAGGCTGGGCTCGTTCCCGGCGGAGGCGACCCATTCGATGCGGTGGATCCCGCGCTGCTCGACCGCGAAGTCGATCAGCACCCGCATGGCGCGGGTGACCAGGCCGCGCCCGGTGGCGGCGGGTTCCAGCCAGCAGCCGACCTCGCAGTTGGCGGCCTCGGCGTCGAAGTTGAGGAAGAGCACGCCGCCCACGAGCTTGCCGTCCAGCCACAGTCCGTGCAGGGAGCCGGTGTCGGCGGCGCGCATGTCCGCGTACCGCTGCAGCACCTCGCGCGCGCCCGCCACGTCGGTGGCCTTCGAGCCGAAGGGGATGTACCGGTTGATGAACTCCCGGCCGCGGTCGAGGTGAGCCAGGAACTCCTCGGCGTGCCAGGGTTCCAGGGGCCGCAGTTCCGCTCCGTCGTCACCCAGTGATATCGCGTACATCGGGCTGCCGCTCCTTCTCGAGTTCGTCCACCACCCCGGTGAGCCTCTCATGGGCGGCACGGCGCTCGGGCGGTTCGATGCTGACGTGCGGCAGTCGCCGGTCGAGCCAGCGGGGCAGCCACCAGTTGGCGCCGCCGAGCAGGTGCATGAGGGCGGGCACGAGAAGGGTGCGCAGGACGAACGCGTCGAGGGCGACGGCCGCGGCCAGCGCGATGCCGAACATGGCGATCACGCGGTCGCCGCTGAGGACGAAGGCGAGGAAGACCGAGATCATGATGACCGCGGCGGAGTTGATCACCCGGCCCGTCTCGGCGAGGCCGACGCGGACGGCGCGCCGGTTGTCCCCGGTCTCCAGCCACTCCTCGTACATCCGGCTGACCAGGAAGACCTGGTAGTCCATGGAGAGCCCGAAGAGCACGGACACCATGATCACGGGCAGGAAGGGCTCGATGGGCCCGGCCCGGCCGAGGCCCAGGAACTCGCTGCCCCAGCCCCACTGGAAGATCGCGACGACGATGCCGAAGGCGGCGGCCACGGCGGCGACGTTCATCGCGGCGGCCTTCAGCGGGATGCCCACGGACCGGAAGGCCAGCAGGAGCAGCAGGCAGCCGAGGCCGACGACCACGCCGACGAACAGCGGCAGTTTGCCGACGATGACCTCCGCGAAGTCGTCGTAGCCGGCCGTCACCCCGCCGACCTGCACGTCGAGGGAGGTGCCGTGCTCGGCCCGCGGCAGCACCTCGTCGCGCAGCCGGTCGACGAGCTCGCTGGTCCGCTGCGACTGCGGGGCGGACTCGGGTACGACGGTCAGGTACGCGGTGTCGCCGCCCGCGCTGTACGTCGCCGGTGTCACCGCGGCCACGCCCTCGGTGGTGCGCAGGGTGGCGTCGAGATTGTCGAGGGCGAGCCGGTCCTCGGCTCCGTCGACCCGCGCGACCAGCGTCAGCGGGCCGTTGACGCCGGCGCCGAAGTCGTCGGCGAGGAGGTCGTAGGCCTGGCGGGTGGTCGTCGACTCGGGGTCGTTGCCCTGGTCGGAGGTGCCCAGGCGGAGGGAGAACGTGGGCAGGGCGAGGACGGTGATGACGACGAGGGCGAGCGTGGCGAGCAGCTTGGGGCGGCGTTCGACGAAGGCGGACCAGCGGGCGGCGAAACCGGTCGGCAGTTCCGGCTCGGGCCCGTGCTTGGCCAGCCGGCGCCGTTCGCGGCGGCTCAGGGCGCGTGGGCCGATGAGGGAGAGCAGGGCGGGCAGCAGGGTCACGGAGGCGGCGACCGTCAGCACGACGGTGAGGGACGCGGCTATGGCGACGCCGTTGAGGAAGTTCAGGCGCAGGACCAGCATGCCGAGCAGGGCTATGCACACGGTGACGCCCGCGAAGACGACGGCCCGTCCCGTGGTGGCGACGGCGTCGACGGCCGCCTCGGTGACCGACAGTCCCCGTTTCAATCCGCGCCGGTGCCGGGTGACGATGAACAGCGCGTAGTCGATGCCGACGCCGAGCCCGATGAGCATGCCGAGCATGGGCGCGAAGTCGGCGACGGTCATGGCGTGGCCGAGCAGCACGGTCCCGGCGTACGCGGTGCCGACGCCGACCAGGGCGGTGGCGATGGGCAGCAGCGAGGCGGCGAGCGAGCCGAAGGCGAGGAACAGCACGACCGCGGCGACGACCACGCCGACGGCCTCGGCTAGGTGCCCGCCGGAGGGTTCGGTGAGGGCGACGGCGCTGCCGCCCAGCTCCACCTGGAGCCCGTCGGTGTCCGCCGACCCGGCGGTGTCGACGACGGCCTGCGCCTCGGCCCGGTCGATGTCCTCGGCCCGGTCCGCGAAGGCGACGGTGGCGTACGCGGTCCGGCCGTCCTCGCTGATCCGGGCGGCGCCCCGCTCGTCGTAGGGGCCGGCCACGGAGGCCACGCCGGGGAGGTCGGCGATCCGGTCCAGGGTGCGGGTCATCGTCTGTTCGACGTCGGCGGCGCGGACGGTGCCTTCGGTGGTGTGCCAGACCACGGTGACGCTGTCGCCGCCGAGGCCCGGGAAGCCCTCCGCGAGCAGCCGGGTGGCGTGGCCGGATTCGGTGCCGGGGACCTCGTAGTCGTTGGAGTAGGAGGTGCCGGTGAGGACGGCGGCCGTGGCGGTACCGCCGAGGGTCAGGAGCCAGAGCAGGACCGCGGCAAGGCGGTATCGAACACACCAGTGCGCAAGGGCGGTCACTACGTGCTCCCGGAGGTGGATTGTGGATCTTTGACCGGGAACAGCCGTGCATGAACTGAACAGCCCGCAAAGAACGCATGAGCAATGCGAGATCACTCTTGCAGGCCTAGATGATCGTTTGCCGCGTTCGTGGGCATCCTCACAGCAGTGCGAGCCAGATCACAGGACAATAACGGCGACCGTGTCGACCCTCGTCACAGCGCTCAGTCGGACTGGTCACCGACCGCCATGATCATCACTCCGGCGATCAGCAGCCACAGTGCGCGCCGGGTGCGGCCCTGGGAGCCGAGGACCGCCGCGAGGGCGCAGACCGCGGCGCCGAGGGCGTAGGCCGCCGGCACGAGGGCCGGGGCGGAGCCGGAGAGCCGCAGCACTGCCGCGGCGAGGCCGGCGAGGGCGAGGAGGGCGCCGGTGCCGGTCGCCGTCCAGCGGGCCCGCCGGGCGTCCTCGGTGCCGTGCTCCTCGTCGGACTCCGGCTGCTCGTCCGTCTCCGGGTCCCGGGGCGCCTGCCCCCTGGTCTCCTGATCGTCCATCGCGTCGACCCGTATGTCGTCCTGGGTGTCGGAGTCGGTACGTCCACTCATGGCGGGCGAGCGTAGCGCCTCGCTCCGGAGGGACCGAGAGGGGGGATGCGTCGAGGTCGACGCATCCCCCCGGGGATCACCGGCGGTGGGCTCAGCCCTCGCTGACGCCCAGCTTCTCCAGGATCAGCTCCTTGACGCGCGCCGCGTCCGCCTGCCCGCGGGTGGCCTTCATGACCGCGCCGACCAGGGCGCCGGCCGCGGCCAGCTTGCCGCCACGGATCTTTTCCGCGATGGCCGGGTTGCCGGCGATGGCCTCCTCCACGGCGGCGGTGAGCGCGCCCTCGTCGGAGACGACCTTCAGGCCGCGCTTCTCGACGACCTCGTCCGGGGTGCCCTCGCCGGCGAGGACGCCCTCGATGACCTGGCGGGCCAGCTTGTCGTTCAGGTCGCCCTTCGCCACCAGCTCGGTGACGCGGGCCACCTGCGCCGGCGTGATCGCCAGCTCGTCGAGCGCCTTGCCCGACTCGTTGGCGCTGCGGGCCAGTTCCCCCATCCACCACTTGCGGGCGGAGGCCGCGTCGGACCCGGCGTCGATGGTGGCGACGATCAGGTCCAGCGCACCGGCGTTGAGGATCGCCTGCATGTCGGTGGCGGAGACCCCCCACTCCTCGCGCAGACGGTTGCGGCGGACCAGCGGCAACTCGGGAAGAGCCGCGCGGATCTCCTCGACCCACTCGCGGGAGGGGGCCACCGGCACCAGGTCCGGCTCGGGGAAGTACCGGTAGTCCTCGGCCTCCTCCTTCACCCGGCCCGAGGTCGTCGACCCGGTGTCCTCGTGGAAGTGGCGGGTCTCCTGCACGATCAGCGCGCCGCTGCCCAGCACGGCGGCGTGCCGCTGGATCTCGAACCGGGCCGCGCGCTCCACGGACCGCAGCGAGTTCACGTTCTTCGTCTCGGACCGCGTGCCGAACGTGTCGCTGCCCTTGGGCATGAGCGACAGGTTCACGTCGCAGCGCATCTGGCCCATCTCCATGCGGGCCTCGGAGACGCCGAGGGCCCGGATGACCTCGCGCAGCTCACGCACGTACGCCCGGGCGACCTCGGGGGCGCGCTCGCCGGCGCCGACGATCGGCTTGGTGACGATCTCGATGAGCGGGATGCCGGCGCGGTTGTAGTCCAGGAGCGAGTGCGAGGCGCCGTGGATACGGCCCGTGGCGCCGCCCACGTGGGTGGACTTGCCGGTGTCCTCCTCCATGTGGGCGCGCTCGATGTCCACGCGGAAGACCTCGCCGTCCTCCAGCTGCACGTCGAGATAGCCGTTGAAGGCGATCGGCTCGTCGTACTGGGAGGTCTGGAAGTTCTTCGGCATGTCCGGATAGAAGTAGTTCTTCCGGGCGAAGCGGCACCACTCGGCGATCTCGCAGTTCAGCGCGAGACCGATCTTGATCGCGGACTCGACGCCGGTCGCGTTGACGACCGGGAGCGAGCCGGGCAGGCCGAGGCAGGTGGGACAGGTCTGGGTGTTCGGGTCGGCGCCGAGCGCGGTCGAACAGCCGCAGAACATCTTGGTCTTGGTGCCGAGTTCGACATGGACCTCGAGGCCCATGACGGGGTCGTACGAGGACAGCGCTTCCTCGTACGACACCAGGTCGGTCGTGGTGGTCACGGTGAAACTTCCCTCTCAGCCCAGCAGGACGTCGTCGTCGCCCAGCCGCTTCAGCTCGCGGTAGAGAATGGCCAGGTTGGTGACGACGGCCGCGCCGGTGACGACGGCGTCGAGCAGCCGCAGCGTGTCGTTGTCGGTCCGGGCCTTCTTGATCTGCTTGACCACGCCGATCACGCCGAAAGCCGACGTGGCCATCGACACGTACAGACCGGACCTGGACTTCTTGAAGCCTTTGGCCTTGGACAGTGCGCTCACAGCGACGGAGCCTCCTCGAGAAGCGGGTGCCCCCACCTTTCCACGAAGGCGGCCTCGACGGCGGCGCCGACCTTGTACAGCCGGTCGTCCTTCAGTGCCGGGGCGATGATCTGCAGGCCGACCGGGAGGTTGTCCTCCGGGGCGAGACCGCAGGGGAGCGACATGGCCGCGTTGCCCGCCAGGTTGGTCGGGATGGTGCACAGGTCGGCCAGGTACATCGCCATCGGGTCGTCGGCGCGCTCGCCGATCGGGAAGGCGGTGGTCGGGGTCGTCGGCGAGACGATCACGTCGACCTGCTCGAAGGCCTTCTCGAAGTCGCGCGTGATGAGCGTGCGGACCTTCTGGGCGGAGCCGTAGTAGGCGTCGTAGTACCCGCTCGACAGGGCGTAGGTGCCGAGCATGATGCGGCGCTTCACCTCGGCGCCGAAGCCCGCCTCACGGGTGAGGGAGGTGACCTCCTCGGCGGAGTGGTTGCCGTCGTCGCCGGTGCGCAGGCCGTAGCGGAGCCCGTCGAAGCGGGCGAGATTGCTGGAGCACTCGCTCGGCGCGATCAGGTAGTACGCCGACAGGGCCAGGTCGAAGGACGGGCAGTCCAGCTCGACGATCTCGGCGCCGAGTTCCTTGAGGAGGGCGACGGACTCGTCGAACCGCTGGATGACACCGGCCTGGTAGCCCTCGCCGCGGAACTGCTTGACGACGCCGACGCGCATGCCGGCGACGCTGCCGTTGCGGGCGGCCTCGACGACCGGCGGGACCGGGGCGTCGATGGAGGTCGAGTCGAGCGGGTCGTGCCCGGCGATGACCTCGTGCAGCAGGGCCGCGTCCAGGACCGTGCGGGCGCAGGGCCCGCCCTGGTCGAGGGAGGAGGAGAAGGCGACCATGCCGTAACGGGACACCGCGCCGTACGTCGGCTTGACGCCGACCGTGCCGGTGACGGCGGCCGGCTGGCGGATGGAGCCGCCGGTGTCGGTGCCGATCGCGAGCGGGGCCTCGAAGGAGGCGAGGGCCGCGGAGGAGCCGCCGCCGGAGCCGCCGGGGATGCGGGTGAGGTCCCAGGGGTTGCCGGTCGGCCCGAAGGCGCTGTTCTCGGTCGAGGACCCCATGGCGAACTCGTCCATGTTGGTCTTGCCGAGGATGACGACGTCGGCGGCCTTGAGCTTCTTGGTGAGCGTCGCGTCGTACGGCGGGATCCAGCCCTCGAGGATCTTCGAGCCGACCGTGGTCGGGATGCCCTCGGTGGTGAAGATGTCCTTGAGCGCGAGGGGGACGCCGGCCAGCGGCCCGAGCTTCTCGCCGCGCTCCCGCTTCTCGTCGACGGCACGCGCCTGGGCGAGTGCGCCCTCGCGGTCGACGTGCAGGAAGGCGTGCACCTTCTCGTCGACGGCCTCGATCCGGGCCAGGTGGGCCTCGGTGACCTCGACGGCCGTGAGCTCGCCGGAGGCGATCTTCGCGGCGATCTCGGCCGCGGTGAGCTTGATGATGTCCGTCATGACGGTCAGTCCTCCCCCAGGATCTGCGGCACCTTGAAACGCTGCTGCTCCTGGGCCGGGGCGCCGGAGAGCGCCTGCTCGGGGGTGAGCGACGGACGGACCTCGTCCGCCCGCATGACGTTCGTCAGCGGGAGCGGGTGCGAGGTCGGCGGTACGTCTTGGTCGGCGACCTCGCTGACGCGGGCGACCGCGCCGATGATGTCGTCCAGCTGTCCCGCGAAGTGGTCGAGCTCTTCGGGCTTCAGCTCCAGACGCGCCAGCCGGGCGAGGTGGGCGACCTCCTCGCGCGTGATGCCAGGCATGCAGCGTTCCTCTGGGGGTGAGTGTGTGTGGTTTGGGCCCAATCCTAGGGGTCGGGGCCGCGTACCCGTGAAACGGTTTGCCCGGGCGGCCCGTCCGCGGGTGGGCGGCGGGCCTTCCCCACCCGGCTCGTCCCCTGTCCCGGTGGTCCGGGGTCGCCGGTGCGTCCGGGCGCGGTCAGACGGCGAAGAGCAGTCCCGCGCTGATCAGGACGACGACGGCGGTGGCGAAGTGGATGCCGAAGGCCACGGCCCTGGTGCCGCCGTGCCGCAACACGATCACCGTGTCGACGAGCGGCACGATCGCGACGACGAGCATGAACCACGCCTCCGCGCGGGCGCCCACGAAGAACAGGAGGGCGAGCCCGAGGACGCCGAAGACGCCGTCCCTGAGGCCCTTGATCGCGAGGTAGGCGCCGGCGTCGCCGTTCGGCTCGGCGGGGACGCCGTAGCCGGCGGCGGAGGGGCGCGGCTGGAGCAGGAAGCGTGCGCCGATGAACAGGATGAAGAGGTCGAGGACGACGGCCAGGGTGTAGGCGGTGACGGTCATGAGGGTCCCCCAGGTTGGTCTCGCACCAAGTTGCTAGCAGCGCTAGCCCTGAGAGCGAAGCTAACAGAGCATCGAAAGAAACGCTAGCGCTGCTATACTTCCGTCATGTCGATTCAGGCGCGCCGGGAGCGCGAACGAGCGGAGCGCGAGAAGCTGATCGTCACGGCGGCCAGGGAACTGGCGGAGAGCCAGGGGTGGGACGCGGTCACGACGCGCCGTCTGGCCGCGGAGATCGAGTACAGCCAGCCCGTCCTCTACAGCCACTTCAAGGGCAAGGACGCGATCATGGCGGCCGTGGCCGTGCAGGGGTTCGCGGAACTGGCGAAGGAGTTGCGGGAGGCGCGCCGGGCGGTGGCCGGCGGCGCGGGTGCGGCCGGCGACCGGGAGTCGCTGACGGCGGTCGGACGGGCGTACACCGCCTTCGCGCGACGCCGGCCCGCGCTCTACGACGCGATGTTCACGCACAGGGTGGAGCTGCCGTTCGCCACGCCCGAGGCGCCGGCGCCGCTGTGGGAGGCGTTCAACGAACTCCTGGCGGCCGTGCGGCCGGTGGCGGCGGAGGGCGAGGACCCCGGCGTCCTGACCGAGACCTACTGGGCCGGCCTGCACGGCCTGGCCACCCTGATGCGCAGCGGCCGCCTGCCGGCGCAGGCCCACGAACGACGGCTGGAGCTCCTGACCGGCCACTTCACGGCAGGAGCCGCCCGAAGGGACGGGTGAGCCGGGCGGAGGCTCGGAGCCGTACGGGGCACCGGGCGCGGTCGGCCCGGTCGCACCTCCGTACGGGACACCGGGCGAGGTCCGCCCGGTCGCACCGGTGCGCGGTCGGGTGGGGTGGGGTGGGGTGGCTACTCCTCGGTCGCCGCCGCCGGCAGCGCCGCCGCCGGTCGCTGCCAGCCCCGGGACCCCCTCGCCCGCAGCCACGCCGTCGTCTCCTCCGGCGGCATCGCCGCCGCGACGAGCCAGCCCTGCACGGCGTCGCAGCCGAGGTCGCGCAGGCGCTCCCAGGTCTCGTCGTCCTCGACGCCCTCCGCGACGACGAGCAGCCCGAGGGAGTGCGCGAGGTCGACCGTGCAGCGCACGATCTCCGCGTCCTCGTTGTCCACCGCCAGCCGGGCCACGAAGGAACGGTCGATCTTCAGCTCGCTCACCGGAAGCCGGCGCAGATGGACGAGCGAGGAGTAGCCGGTGCCGAAGTCGTCGAGGGACATCTTCACGCCGTGCCCGGTCAGCCCGTTGAGGGTGTCGGCGGCGCGCTGCGGGTCCTCCAGGAGGACGTGCTCCGTTATCTCGAGTTGGAGCGCTCCCGCGGGGACGCCGTGCCGGGCGAGGCGCGCGGCGACGGAGCCGGCGAAGCCGGGGGTGTGCACGTCCCGCGGGGACACGTTCACCGCCACGGGCACGTACAGGCCCTGGGACCGCCACTCGGCGACCTGGCCGAGCGCCGTCTCCAGGACGTACTCGGTGAGGTGCGGCATCAGCCCGGAGGACTCGGCGATCGCTATGAACTCGTCCGGCGGCACCTTGCCCCGCTCGGGATGTACCCACCGCACCAGTGCCTCGAGCCCGGCGACCTGCCCGTCGAAGCGGACCTTCGGCTGATAGTGCAGCTCGACCTCGTGCGCGTCGAGCGCGCGCCGCAGGTCGCCCAGCAGCCCGAGGCGGTCGGGGGTGTTGGAGTCGCGCTTGGACTCGTAGACCTCTACGCCCGTCCGGTCGCGTTTGGCCTGGTACATCGCCACGTCCGCCCGGCGCAGCAGCCCCTCGGCGTCGAGGGCGTGGTCGGGGAAGACGGCGACGCCGGCACTGGCCTCCAGGACGAGCGTGAGCCCGTCGAGGTCGAGCGGCGAACTGAGGGCGGAGACGAGTCCGCGGGCGACACGGGTCGCGGACGTGGTGGAGTCCGCGACGGGGAGTAAGACGGCGAACTCGTCGCCGCCGAGCCGGGCGACCTCGGCCCCGCGCGGAAGGGCGAGCCGCAGCCGGTCGGCGATCTGGAGCAGGAGCCGGTCACCGGCGAGATGACCGAGCGTGTCATTGACCGAACGGAAACGGTCGAGGTCGATCAGCATGAGGGCGGCCCGGGCGCCGATGCGTTCGGCGTCGTCCAGGGCGGTCCATATGCGCTCTCCGAGCCACTGGCGGTTGGGCAGCCCGGTGAGCGGGTCGCGCAGCTGCTCCTCGGCCCGGGCGCGGGCCATCCACAGCGTGGAGTCGAGGGCGATGAGCGGGATGGCGAACAGGGGCAGCAGGATCGGCTCCGCCATGGCCACCACGCACACCAGCGGGGCTATGCCGAGCAGGGCCACGGCGAGCAGGCCCTGTCTGACCAGGGCGGTGCGGGCGACGGTGGGCAGACCGCCCGCTCGCGGCGCGTGCAGGTACCAGAGCAGGACGCGGGTGACCGCGAGGTAGGCGACGGCGACCAGCACCACCTGGGGAGCCGTGTAGACCGTCCAGCTCTCGGGGGTCCAGGGTTCCTCCACGGACGGGACGCGCCCGCAGGCCCGCAGCAGCAGCGCCGCGGTGCCGATGCCGAGGATGTCCACCGCGCCGTGCAGGACGCCCTGCCGCCAGCGGTGGCGGCGGGCTATGCCGACCAGGACGACGACGGTGAGGCTGACCAGGCCGGCCGGCACCCAGCCGTACAGCAGCAGGACGGCGAGGGTGAGGGCGGCGCCGGAACCGGTGCCGCCCCACCAGCGGGCCCGGCCGAGCATGACCAGATGGCCGACGATGAGACCGGTGAGCACGGCCAGCGACCAGCCGACGGTGCCGGCCGGGAAGAGCGCATGGTTGCCGGTGAAGGCGCGGTAGAAGCCGGCGCCCAGGGCGAACCCGGCCGCCGCGACGACCGCCGCGGGCAACGCGGGCCAGGAATGGTGGCGTTCGGACTCGCCGTCGGTCAGTCCTGCTGCGCCACCGGACGCGGCGGCGAACCGGTCGGGCGCACGGGGGTCCATGGAGGTGTGCGGTGTGCCGGCACGCGCCTCCGTGCCCGGCGGCCGCGCTGACCACGCCACCCACCGGCTGCCCCACCCGACGCCGATGACCCGGCGTCGGCGCAGCCGTGCGTCCGGGGCGGCGCTCTCGGTCGGTTCCATTCCCGTCCCTCTCACAGCCGGCGGTGCCCACGCCACGCGGCCCGCTGCCCGACAGCCCCCGGGCGGCGCCACGTTGGAAGACCCTTCCCCCTGCTCGTGAAGAGCACGGGGATGCCCCGACCGCAGCTGGGCACGGCAGGCGCACATCTCAACAGTAGGCCGCGGACGGCTTCCACGGGCAGCGGTCGTCGACGGTTGCCCGAATGCGCCCCGGCCACCCGTATGCATCTGATATGCGCCGATCGGGTGGCCTTCAACCGCCTCCCGCGCTACTCCGCCACCGGAAGGGCGGCCTCCGCCGCCGCCTCGGGACCCTGCTCCAGAAGGACGGTGAAGCCGTCCTCGTCCAGAACAGGCACCTTGAGCTGCATCGCCTTGTCGTACTTCGAGCCGGGATTGTCACCCACGACGACGAACGACGTCTTCTTCGAAACCGAACCGGTCACCTTTGCTCCACGGCTCTGCAGCGCGTCCTTGGCGCCGTCGCGCGTGAAGCGCTCCAGCGTGCCGGTGACGACGACGGTGAGTCCTTCGAGCGGGCGCGGCCCCTCGTCCTCGCCCGACCCTTCCTCCTCCATGCGGACGCCGGCCGCCTTCCACTTGCGCAGGATCTCCTGGTGCCACTCCTCGGCGAACCACTCCTTGAGCGAGGCGGCGATGATCGGGCCCACGCCGTCGGTGCCCGCCAGCTCCTCCTCGCTCGCCTGCTGGATGCGGTCGATGGAACGGAACTCGCGCGCGAGCGCTTCCGCGGCGACCGGACCGACATGACGGATCGACAGACCCGTGATGACGCGCGCGAGGGGCCGTTCCTTGGCCGCGGCGATGTTCTGCAGCATCGCCAGCGCGTTCTTGCGCGGCTCGCCCTGCTGGTTGGCGAAGACCGTGGCGATCTTCTCCTCGCCCGTCTTCGGGTCACGCTTGGGCAGACCGCTGTCCTGGTCGAGGACGTACGCCTTGATGGGCAGCAACTGCTCGATGGTGAGGTCGAACAGGTCGCCCTCGTCGACCAGCGGCGGGTCCTCGGGCTCCAGCGGCTTGGTGAGGGCCGCGGCGGCGACGTAGCCGAAGTTCTCGATGTCCAGGGCCTTGCGGCCGGCCAGGTAGAAGAGGCGCTCGCGCAACTGGGCGGGGCAGGTTCGGGCGTTGGGGCACCGCAGGTCGACGTCGCCCTCCTTCATGGGCCGCAGGGGCGTACCGCACTCGGGGCACTCGGCGGGCATCACGAACTCCCGCTCGCTGCCGTCGCGCAGGTCGACGACCGGTCCGAGGATCTCCGGGATGACGTCACCGGCCTTGCGCAGCACCACCGTGTCGCCGATGAGGACGCCCTTGGCCTTGACGACGTCCTGGTTGTGCAGGGTGGCGAACTCGACCTCGGAGCCCGCCACCTTCACCGGCTCGACCTGGGCGTACGGCGTCACCCGGCCGGTACGGCCCACACCCACGCGGATGTTGAGGAGCTTGGTGTTGACCTCCTCCGGCGCGTACTTGTACGCGATGGCCCAGCGCGGCGCGCGCGAGGTCGAGCCGAGGCGCCCCTGGAGCGGGATCTCGTCCAGCTTGACGACGACCCCGTCGATCTCGTGCTCCACGGAGTGGCGGTTCTCGCCGTAGTACGCGATGAACTGCCGTACGCCGTCGAGGTCGTCGACGACCTTGTTGTGCGTGGACGTGGGCAGGCCCCAGGCCCTGAGGAGGTCGTAGGCCTCGGAGAGGCGGGTGAGGCCCTCGTAGCCCTCCAGGGCCCCGATACCGTGGACCACCATGTGCAGGGGGCGGGTGGCCGTCACGCGCGGGTCCTTCTGGCGCAGTGAACCGGCCGCGGCGTTGCGCGGGTTGGCGAAGGGCTTGTCGCCGGTCTCGACCAGGCGGGCGTTGAGCTCCTCGAACTTCTCCATCGGGAAGTAGACCTCGCCGCGGATCTCCACCAGCGTGGGGACGCCGTCGCCGGACAGGCGGTCCGGGATCTCCGCGATGGTGCGCACGTTGGGCGTGATGTCCTCGCCGGTGCGGCCGTCGCCGCGGGTCGCCGCGCGGGTGAGACGGCCGTGCTCGTAGGTGAGGTTGACGGCGAGGCCGTCGACCTTCAGCTCGCACAGGAAGTGGTACGCGGAGGCGCCCACGTCCTTGTGGACGCGCTCGGCCCAGGCGGCCAGCTCCAGGTCGTCGAAGGCGTTGTCCAGCGAGAGCATGCGCTCGCGGTGCTGGACGGCCGTGAACTCCGTCGCGTACGCGCCCGCGACCTTCTGGGTGGGCGAGTCGGGCGTGCGCAGCTCGGGATACCGCTCCTCCAGCGCCTCCAGGGAGCGCAGGAGACGGTCGAACTCCGCGTCGCTGATGACGGGGGCGTCCTTCACGTAGTACCGGAAGCGGTGCTCCTCGATCTGCTCAGCGAGCTGCGCGTGCTGCTCCCGTGCCTCGGTGGGCACCGTCGTCTCCGCTTGCTTGTCGCCGGCCACCGTGTTGTCCTCCCGTTACTCTGGGTTGTCCGCGAGGGATCTCGCCGCCCGGGCGCAGTGCGCGAGTGCCTGCCGTGCGTACGCGGGGGACGCCCCCGCGAGGCCGCACGCCGGCGTGACCGTGACCGCTTCCGTGAGAAGCCCCGGTTGCAGTCCCAGCCTGCGCCACAGCGTCCTGACACCCATGACGCTACCCGCAGGGTCTGACAACGGGCCGTCCGTCCCCGGCACGACACCGGCGAACAGCCGGGTACCCGCTTCCACCGCCTCGCCGATCGCCTCGTCGTCACGCTCGGTGAGGAGCGAGAAGTCGAAGGAGACCGCGGCCGCGCCGGCTTGCCGCAGGAGGGCGAACGGGACGTCGGGCGCGCACGAGTGGACCACGACGGGGCCGCCGTCGTGCACCCCCACCACGTCCCGGAGGGTGGCCTCGACGACCTGCCGGTCCACGGCCCGGTGGGTGCGGTAGCCGCTGGCGGTCCTCACCTGGCCGCGCAGGACGGCGGTGAGGGAGGGTTCGTCGAGCTGGAGCACGAGCCGGGCGCCGGGAACCCGGCGCGCCACTTCGGCGAGGTGCAGGCGCAGGCCCTCCGTGAGGGAGGCGGCCAGGTCGCGGCAGGCGCCGGGGTCGGAGAGGGCGGCCTCGCCGTTCCTCAGCTCCAGATGGGCGGCGAGGGTCCAGGGGCCCACCGCCTGCACCTTCAGCGGGCCCTCGTAGCCCTGCGTGAACTCCTCCAGCGCGTCCAGGTCCTCGCCCAGCCACGACCTGGCCCGCTTGGTGTCCCGGCCCGGCCGGTCGCCGACGCGCCAGCCGCTGGGCTCCACGCGCGCGTACAGCTCGACCAGCATCCCCGCCGTCCGGCCGATCATGTCGGCGCCGGGGCCGCGGGCGGGGAGCTCGGCGAGGAACGGGAAGTCCTCGAAGGAGCCGGTGGCTGTCTTCGCGGCCTCTCTGGCGTCGCCGCCGGGCAGGGAACCGATGCCGGTCGCGGGGCCGAAGCTGAATTCTGCGTTCACGTGAGGAAGCCTACGGACTCCCGCCCCCGCCGCCCCCATCCGTCCCGTACCCGGGGCTCCACCCCCGGCCGCCGGGCGGTGCCCGCCCACCACCGACCCGGTGGAGGGCGCCCCTTCCCTCCCGTCCGGCGTCCGAGGACGAGGCCCGGCCGTCGCCGCCGGGTGCACGTCAGGGCCGACCGCGGGGGTCCGGAGCGGAGCCCCTGGAAAGCGGCACCCGTGGGGAACGGACGGGAAGGGCGGCGGGGGCGAGACTCCCTCCGTCAGCGCCCCCTCCCTCCGTCAGCGTCCCGGGCGCACCGTCACGTCGTTGATCTCCGCGTCCCTCGGCAGGTCGATCGCCGTGAGGATCGTCGTCGCGACCGACTCGGGGTCGATCCAGCGCGCGGGGTCGTACTCCTTGCCCTCCTGCTGGTGCACCTTCGCCTGCATGGGACTGGCCGTGCGCCCCGGGTAGACGGACGTGACGCGGACGCCGTTGGCGTGCTCCTCCTGGCGCAGGGAGTCGGCGAGGGCCTTCAGACCGTGCTTGGAGGCGGCGTAGGCGGACCAGTCGGCGTGGGCGTTCAGACCCGCCCCGGAGTTGACGAACACCACGTGGCCGCGCGTCGCGCGCAGCTGCGGCAGGAAGTGCCGGGTGAGCTCGGCGGGCGCGACGAGGTTGACGTTGAGCTGGTGGCGCCAGGACTTGGGCGTGAGCTCACCGACCGGGCCGAGGTCGACGACCCCGGCGATGTGCAGCAGCGAGTCCACGCGGTCGGGGAGCGTCTGGTGGGAGAAGGCCCAGGACAGCCTGTCCGGGTCGGCCAGGTCGCCGACGAGCGTCCTCGCCCCGGGGAACTCCGCCGCCAGCTCCTTCGCGCGCCCCGCGTCGCGCGCGTGCAGCACGAGGTCGTCCCCGCGCGCGTGGAGGCGGCGGGCGACGGCCGCACCGATGCCGGAACCCGCCCCGGTGATCACATGAGTAGCCATGCCCGCCATGCTCGCATCACCGGGCGCTCAGGCGATGCCCTGGCTCTCCTCCAGGTAGGCGAGCGCCCCGACCGGCTCCTCGGCGAAGAACACCAGGTCGGTCAGCGGCCTGGGCAGGAAGCCCTCGGCCTCCATCCGCCGGAACTGCTCCTTGAGACCGTCATAGAAGCCGGCGGTGTTCAGCAGGACGACCGGCTTGTCCGTGTGCCCGTGCTTCTTCAGCTCGAGGATCTCGGTGGCCTCGTCGAGCGTGCCGGTACCGCCGACCATGATCACCACCGCGTCGGCCTTCTCCAGGAGCAGCGCCTTGCGCTCGGCGAGGTCGCGCGCGACGACCATCTCGTCGGCGCCCTCCCGCGCCTTGGCCGCGAGGAAGCCCACCGACACCCCGCACAGCCGGCCTCCCGCCTCCTGGACGCCGTCGGCCACCACCTTCATCAGCCCGACGTCGGAACCGCCCCACACGAGCGTGTGGCCGCCCTTGCCGAGCAGTTCGGCGAACTCACGGGCGGGCCGGGTGTAGCGGTCGTCGAGGTCGGCGGCGGAGAGGAAGACACAAATACGCATGGCGCCACCGTACGCGGGAAGAACCGGGGGCCCGCGAGCGCTCTTCCGGTATGGCCCAAGGACACACGATCACGATCGAGCAGGGCGACCAGCACGTCAGGGTCGTCCACGGCGACCAGGTGCTGGCCGAGACCGACCGGCCCCTCGTCCTGAAGGAGACCGGCTGTCCGGTGCGGTACTACATTCCCGCGGAGGACGTGCGCCTGGATCTCCTCACCCCCTCCAGCACCCACACGCGCTGCCCGTTCAAGGGCACGGCGTCCTACTGGTCCCTGCCGGACGCGCCCGACCTCGTCTGGTCCTACCCCGAACCCGAACCGGACGTGGCCGCGATCAAGGACCACCTCTGCTTCTACGAGGCGACCGTCACGACGGAGTGAGCAAGGGCGCGCGCCGGGGCACCGGCGCGCGCCGTGCCGTGCCGGGTCGCGACCGGTGGTCCCCCCTCCGCCACCGGTCGCGACGCTCACGTCAGATGTTGCTGCTGCCCAGGGTGGAGCACCGGCTCCCCTGGCAGACCTTGAAGTAGACCGTGCCGCGCGACTCGTCGAGCTCCAGGTTGTAGGTGTAGCCGCTGGAGTAGTCCACGGGCACGCGGAGCGTCGCCGCGCCGCTCAGCGCGGAGTTGTAGGCCCACTTCACGTGGACCGCCTTGTCGTCGTCCACGTTGTCCCAGATCTCGAAGATGTCGCCGTAGCTGCGGTAGACGACCCCCGCCTCGTTGTTGCCGAGCCGGACGCTGCCGTCGGCCTGTGCGGGGGACGCCCCGATACCGATGGCGAGCGCAACGCCTGCGACGCCGGTCATGACCTGACGGACCTTCATGCCACTCCTCGTCTCTGCTGTCCGGATCTCTTGATGCCGGTGGGATGGAGCCCGTTGTGCCGGGAGCCGGCCGGGCGCCACCGAGATTGCTGAGCACCGCGGGACAGGGGCAACGGCATCCGGCTGTCCCGGACGGGCCCCGGCCGTCCGGGCTGGTCAGGGCCTTGTCCGGATTCCGTCCCGGACAGCGGCCGCATGTCCGAATCCCCCGTTGTCCCTCGCGTCAGGACTGCAACACCATGCGCTCATGGGCAATCCGGAAGAGCTGTCCCCGTACGCGGCCCGCGACGCGGCCGGCTTCGTCGTGTCGATGCGCCGGCTCAAGGAGCGAGCGGGGCTGACGTACCGGGAACTGGAGGAGCGGGCCGCCGGCAACGGTGACGTGCTGGCGCGCAGCACCCTGGCCGACGTCCTGCGCCGGACCAGCCTGCCGCGCCCGGACGTGCTGGCCGCGTTCGTCCGCGCCTGCGGGGACGGGCAGCGGGTCGACGCGTGGCTGGACGCCAGGGAGCGCATCGCCGCGGACCCGGCCGCCGCCCGGGCCGGGGCGGGCACGGGCACCGCCGCCGTGGCCGAGGCCCGAGCGGACACGGTGGCCGCGGCGACCGGGATCGGCGCGGACACCGGGACGGCGGTCCCGGCCGTGGCCTCCCCGGCTCCCCCGCCGGACGCGGACTCTCCCGGTGCCCGGCCGCCCCGCCGGGCCAGGGTCCGCACCGCCCTGCTCGCGGCCGTGCTCACCGTCCCGCTGCTCGCCCTCGCCGCCTGGGCGCTGCTCCCCGGAGGCCTGGGCGATTCCGGGGCGCCGGCCGCCGCGCCCGCCGACGGCTGGGTCACCCTGCGGCCCCTGCGGACGCCGGATCTGTGCCTGACGGACGGCAGGGACCGCGCCGGCGCCTACCCGCACGCCGTCGCCGTCCAGCTCCCCTGCGCCCGGGCCACCGTGCCGCGCACCTACCTCGAACCGGCCGGCGAGGACCTGTACCGCATCCAGTGGCACCATCCGCAGGAGGGGAGGGGCTGCCTGACGGTCATCGAGGCCGGCCCGGTGAAGGGCATGCTCGAACCGCGGAACGACTGTGCCGGGGCCACCCTGTTCCGCGTGGAGGCGGCCTCCGACGACGACGGTGGGGGCTTCCGGCTCACTCCGGCCCACAGCAGCGGGTGCATCGGCATGAGCGAGGGCGGCGGCGCCGCAGGGGTCGAAGCCGTCGAGGAACGCTGCACCGGCGCGGCCGACCAGCGCTTCCTCGTCCGGGCGGACTGACACGCGGCCCTGCACCGCGCACCACGACCGGCGCCGGGGTGCCTCACCACGACCGGCACGGCCCCGCCACACCGACAACTCCCGTCATGTCTGACAGTCTCCACAGACATGGACAAGAAGACGCTTTCGCGCGACGGCACGTCCCTCGCGTACGAAGTCAGAGGGCAGGGCCCGGCGGTCGTCCTCGTCAGCGGCGCGATGTCCACGGGCGCCACCGTGGCGCCGCTGGCCGGACTCCTCGCACGCCGTTTCACGGCCGTCCGGTACGACCGCCGGGGCCGCGGCGAGAGCGGCGACACCGCGCCGTACGCGGTGGAACGCGAGGTCGAGGACCTCGCGGCGCTGATCGACGTGGTGGGCGGCGAGGCGGCGCTGTACGGCGTCTCGTCGGGCGGCGCGCTGGTGCTGGAGGCCGCGGCGAGCGGGCTCCCGGTGAGCCGGGTGGCGGTGTACGAGACGCCGTACGCGGACTTCTCGGACGGCGGCGCCGAGGAGCGCGCCGTCTACACCCGGCGGCTGACCGAGGCGCTCGGGCAGGGCCGGCGCGGGGACGCCGTGGAGCTGTTCCTGCGGCTGACGGGTCTGGCCGAGGCGATGATCCAGGGCGCCCGGCAGTCGCCGATGTGGGCCGGCATGGAGGCCATCGCGCCGACCCTCGCCTACGACGACGCCGTCATGGGCGACGGGCTGGTGCCCCGGGAGCGGCTGGCCTCGGTCGGTGTCCCGGTGCTGGCGGTGGCGGGCGCGGAGAGCCCGGCCTGGATGCGGGAGGCGGCCCGCGCCGTCGCGGACGCGGTGCCGCAGGGGACGTACCGGGCGCTCGAAGGGCAGACGCACATGGTGGACCCGAACGTCCTCGCGCCGGTGCTCAGCGAGTTCTTCGCGCCATAGGCTCCCGGGCCCGCGGTCACACCGCCGCGGGCGCGCGCGTGGTCGAGGCGATCGTCGCCGACCCCACCACCCGCGTGCCGTCGTACAGCACGATCGCCTGGCCGGGGGCCACGCCGCGGACCGGCTCGGTGAAGCTGACCTCCAGGCGGCCGTCGACCAGTTCGGCGGCCACCTCGGTCTCGCCGCCGTGGGCGCGCAGCTGGGCGGTGTAGGTGCCGGGGCCGGACGGGGCGGTTCCGCACCAGCGGGGCTTGACGGCCGTCAGGCCCGTCACGTCGAGGGCGGCGGCGGGGCCGACGGTCACCGTGTTGTTCACCGGCGAGATGTCGAGGACGTAGCGCGGCTTGCCGTCCGCGGCCGGGGTGCCGATGCGCAGGCCCTTGCGCTGGCCGATGGTGAAGCCGTACGCGCCGTCGTGCGTGCCCAGCTTGTTGCCGGCCTCGTCGACGATGTCGCCCTCGGCCTTGCCGAGCCTCTTCGCGAGGAAGCCCTGGGTGTCGCCGTCGGCGATGAAGCAGATGTCATGGGAGTCGGGCTTCTTGGCGACCGCCAGCCCTCGGCGCTCGGCCTCGGCGCGGATCTCCTCCTTGGTGGTGACCGTGTCGCCGAGGGGGAAGAGGGCGTGGGCGAGCTGCCTGTCGTCCAGCACGCCGAGCACGTACGACTGGTCCTTCACCATGTCGGAGGCGCGGTGCAGCTCGCGCGAGCCGTCGGGGAGGGTGACGATCTTCGCGTAGTGGCCGGTGCACACCGCGTCGAAGCCCAGGGCGAGCGCCTTGTCGAGGAGCGCGGCGAACTTGATCTTCTCGTTGCAGCGCAGGCAGGGGTTGGGGGTGCGGCCGGCCTCGTACTCGGCGACGAAGTCCTCGACGACGTCCTCGCGGAAGCGGTCGGCGAGGTCCCAGACGTAGAAGGGGATGCCGATGACGTCGGCGGCCCGGCGGGCGTCGCGGGAGTCCTCGATGGTGCAGCAGCCCCGCGCTCCGGTGCGGAACGACTGCGGGTTCGCGGAGAGCGCGAGGTGGACGCCGGTGACGTCGTGGCCGGCTTCCGCGGCGCGGGCGGCGGCGACGGCGGAGTCCACCCCGCCGGACATGGCGGCGAGGACGCGGAGGGGGCGCTGCGAGGTCTCAGTCATAACCCCTCCAGGGTACGGGGCGCCGGGAACCGCGGCCCGCGCGTATCCGTTGTGGATCTCGAGGGCCGAGGTGGGGCGCGGCGGAGCTCGGTGGGACGCCGTGGACGGCGGGCAGCGGGACGTGCACTCGCGGGCGAGGATGCGGGACGAAGAGGAGCGGGGCGGGCGTATGGGGGCGAGGAAGAAGGACGGGGACCGGCGGATCGGGCGGCGTGCGCTGCTGGCCGGCGGGGCGGCGGCCGCCGTCGGCTCGGCGGTGCTGGCGCGGGACGAGCTGGCCCGGTTGTGGTGGCGGCTGCCGAGCGTGGAGAAGCCGCGGGTGGAGGGCGCGGTCGACTTCCGGGATGCGCAGTGGGTGGCGGCCTCGGACGGGAACTTCCGCTGGGCGGACCGGCCGGACGACTACGGCATCGACATGGTGGTCGTCCATGTCACCCAGGGCAGTTACGCGAGCGCGGTCGAGGTGTTCCAGGACCCCGCCCACCGGGCGGCCACGCACTACATCGTCCGCCAGGACGGGCGCATAGCGCAGATGATCCGCGAACTGGACGTGGCGTACCACGCGGGCAACCGCTCGTACAACGAGCGGAGCATCGGGATCGAGCACGAGGGCTTCGTCGACCGCCCGCAGGACTTCACCGACGCGATGTACGCGGCGTCCGCGCGGCTGACCGCCGGCATCTGCCGTCGGTACGAGATACCCGTGGACCGGGAGCACATCATCGGCCACGTGGAGGTGCCGGGCACGGACCACACCGACCCGGGCGAGCACTGGGACTGGGACCGGTACATGCGGCTGGTGCGGGACGCGTACGCCGCTTCCGCCTGAGGCGCGGCTGCGCGCTGGACCCCGTCGTCCGGATCAGGCCGCGGGGAAGCCAGGGTGACTTTTCCGTGCCGGGGCGCTACAGGCCCCTAGGTGAGTCCCGCGGCGCGCGCCCGTTCCACGGCCGGGCCGATGGCCTTGGCGACCGCCTCGACGTCGGCCTCGGTGGAGGTGTGGCCGAGGGAGAAGCGCAGGGTGCCGCGGGCCAGGTCGGGGTCCGTGCCGGTGGCGAGCAGGACGTGACTGGGCTGGGCGACGCCGGCGGTGCAGGCGGAGCCGGTGGAGCACTCGATGCCCTGGGCGTCCAGGAGCAGCAGCAGGGAGTCGCCCTCGCAGCCCGGGAAGGTGAAGTGGGCGTTGGCCGGGAGGCGGCCCTCCGGTGCCGGGTCGCCGCCGAGGATCGCGTCCGGGACGGCCGTACGGACCGCGGTGACCAGGGCGTCGCGCAGGGCGCCGATCTCGCGGCCGAACCACTCGCGCTGCTCGGCGGCGAGACGTCCGGCGACGGCGAAGGAGGCGATCGCGGGGACGTCCAGGGTGCCGGAGCGCACGTGCCGCTCCTGGCCGCCGCCGTGCAGGACGGGCACGGGCGTGTACTCGCGGCCCAGGAGGAGGGCGCCGATGCCGTAGGGGCCGCCGATCTTGTGGCCGGAGACCGTCATCGCGGCGAGGCCGGAGGCGGCGAAGTCGACGGGGACCTGGCCGAAGGCCTGGACGGCGTCGGCGTGCAGAGGGACGCCGAACTCGGCCGCCGCCTCCGCGAGTTCGCGGACCGGCATGATCGTGCCGATCTCGTTGTTGGCCCACATGACGGTGGCCAGGGCCACGTCGGCCGGGTTGCGGGCGATCGCCTCGCGCAGCGCGTCCGGGTGGACGCGGCCGTGGGCGTCGACCGGGAGGTACTCGACGGTCGCGCCCTCGTGCTCGCCCAGCCAGTGCACGGCGTCGAGGACGGCGTGGTGCTCGACGGGGCTGGCGAGGACCCGGGTGCGGGCCGGGTCGGCGTCGCGGCGGGACCAGTACAGGCCCTTGACGGCGAGGTTGTCGGCCTCGGTGCCGCCGGAGGTGAAGACGACCTCGCTGGGGCGGGCGCCGAGCGCTTCCGCGAGGGTCTCGCGCGCCTCCTCGACCGTGCGGCGGGCCTGGCGGCCGGATGCGTGGAGGGAGGAGGCATTGCCGGTGACGCCCAGGTGGGCGGTGAGTGCCTCTGCCGCCTCCGGGAGCATCGGGGTGGTCGCGGCGTGGTCGAGGTAAGCCATGGTGAGGCGATTCTACGGCGCGGGGTCGAGGGACCTCGGGTCAAGGTCACCGGGAGCCGCGGCGAGCGCGTGCATGTTGCCCGGCCTGCGTGCGGAGCGGGTCGCGGAGCACCACGTGCTGTCGGCTGCGCCCGCCCTCCCCACTCCCGGCTCCGCCCGGGTGGAGGACTCCCGTCGCCCTGCGGGACGACCGCCCACAGCGGCTGGGGCGGCCGCGGACCGACCGGCCGCCCCCAGCCGGGAAGCGGCGGCGGGGCGCCGGCCCGGGAAGGGCCTCAGAAGCTCCAGGAGATGGTCGAGTCCGCCTGCATGAACGCCACCAGGACCACCAGGTCGGCGATGCCCAGCGTGAGGCCGAGCCAGGCACGGCCGCGGCGCTTCGTGCCGCGCCAGAGGGCCACCGTCGCCAGGACGATGGCGATCGGGCCGAGGAAGACGTTGAGGACGAGGAGGCCGACGAGACCGAGGACGAAGGACGCGACGGCCATGCCGTCGGTGTCCCGGATGCCCGTGCGGCGCGTGGCCGGTGCGGTGAGGTGCATGGTCGTTCCGTTCCTTTCCGGTCGGGGGGCGAGGTCAGTGGGTCGAGGTGTGACGACGGCGGCCGTGGCGCTCGCGGAGCGCGAAGATGCCGAGCCAGGCGGCGATCACGGCGGCGGCGACGAGGCTGAACTCGAGTGGCGCGTGGGCGACGGTGCCCATGACCACGCCGAGCAGCAGAAGGGCGGCGACGAGGAACAGCATGGGATCGGATCCCCCTCCGTTAAGTTTCGGTGAACAGTTGTAGTTACAGTTGTTCACTGACTCACGAGTCTAGCGTGTCCTACGGGTTTGCAATTACGGAGAACAGTTGTTAACTGATGACATGAGTCACACCCTCGGCATCCGGCAGGCACAGAAACAGAAGACGCGACAGGCGCTTCTGGACGCGGCGTTGGGACTGCTGGAGGAGCAGAGCCTGAGCAGCCTGGGCCTGCGCGAGGTCACCCGCGCCGTCGGAGTGGCCCCGACCGCCTTCTACCGGCACTTCCGCTCCACGGCGGACCTCGGGGTGGCCCTGGTCGAGGAGGCCCTGGGCAGCCTCCACCCGATGATCCGCACCACCGTGACCGCCGCCGGCTCCAGCGACGAACGCATTACGCGCGCTGTCGAGTTGATCGCCCGTCACGTTCACGCGTACCCCGCGCATGTCCGTTTCATCGCCCGCGAGCGACATGGCGGAGTTCAGCCGGTCCGTGAGGCGATACGGGACCAACTGGCCCGGTTCGCCGACGAGGTGAAGGCCGAGCTGGCCAAGGACCGTGAGGCGGAGGGCTGGAGCGACGACGACCTGCTGATGCTGTCGCACCTCTACGTCGACCAGATGCTCGTCACGGCCTCGCTGTTCCTGGAGGTCCATGAGGCCGCCGAGGGCGAGGAGGTCTCCGCCGAGGCCCTCGAACGCGTCACCCGGCTCGCGACCCGTCAGATGCGGCTCATCAGCATCGGCCGCCACCACTGGCTCGACTGAGCCTCCCCACCCGACCGCCGGGCTCCGCCCCGACCTGCCGGGCCCTTCCCCATCGGCTGGGCCCCTTCTTCGTCTGCCGGGTCCCTCAAGACCCGACGGCCACACCCGGCCTGCCGGGTCCCAGGCGCGAGGGCGGGCCCTCGCCTTCGAGTGGCCCGCCCTCGCGTGTGGATCCCGTGTTCGCGCCGTCCGTTCAGCCCTGCTGCGCCTGCTGATTCTGCCCCTGGCCGCCGCCCGGTCCGCCGCAACCGCCGCCCTGCCCCCCGCCGGGGCCGCCCTGCCCGCCCCCGCCGGGACCACCGCTCGGCACGCCCGAGGGCGCGCCGCTCGGGACGCCCGTCGGCGTGCCGGTGGGGGTCCCCGTCGGCGCGCCCGACGCGGCCCCTGAGGGAACCCCGGAGGGAGCCCCCGAGGACGCCCCTGACGGCGCACCGCTCGGCATCCCGGACGGGGCCTGGCACGCCTGCTGCCCGGAGGTGCCGCTGTCCGTGGACGACGAGTCACCCGAGCCGCAGGCCACCAGGGCGAGCGGCGAGAGCGCCAGCAGGGCCACCGCGGGGGCCAGGCGCACCGACTTGAGCACACGCTCCATGAGAAACAACTCCAAGAAGGATGAGGAAGTCCTGAGGTGCGGAACTCAACCAACGGCGACTGAGGCCTCCTTGAGCCCGGCCTGTTTCCCGCCTGTCAGTGGGGTAAAGCGCTTCTCAAGAGACCTCGTCGGTCTGGGAGTTCACACCGGAGCGCGGTCGGCGCGCTGGTACAGCTCCGTGACAGAGGCGGCCGCGGTCCGCAGGATCAGCAGGATTCACAGGATCAAAAGGATCAGCAGGATCCATTCGATCAACTGGATCGACAGCAGACGGCGGCGGACGCAGCGGACGACCGGACGCCACCGCCCAGGATCCCGCCGTACGGGTCGAAACGGCACACGCCGACAGCCGCTGCCGGGTTCCCCGTCCCGCTGTTCGCCGACGACGTCGAGGACGACGACTGGGGGCCGCCTACGGGGTGGTCAGAGAGCGGGCGATCAGGGCCTGGGAGAGCGACGAGCCGCGCGGGCCTCCGTCCCGGGCGGGCCGCGCGAGGGGCGTCCCTTCGCGCCGGCCGTGCCGGCCCCCGAGGGGGCCGACGCCTACACGAGGCCTGCGGCCCGGCCGGGCCGCACGCCCCTCAGCCCAGCCTGACGCGGGCCAGCTGCCGGGACTGCGCCACCAGCCGGTCCTCGCTGTCCCACACCTCGGCGTCCTCCTCCAGGAAGCCGCCGGCGAGGTTGCGGGTGGCGATGGACACGCGGACGGGACCCGGAGCCGGTCGGGAGCGGACGTGCACGGTGAGTTCGACCGTCGGGACCCAGCCGGCGATGCCGAGGTCGAACGCGGTGGGCGGCAGGGCGTCCACCGCGAGCAGCAGCGAGAGCGGGTCGGCGTCACGGCCGTCGGCCAGGCCGAACCAGGCCCGCATCTCGCCCTTGCCGGAGGGCTGTCCGAGAGCCCAGCCGATGGTCGACGGGTCGAGCTTGAGCATCAGCCGCTCGGCGATGGGCTGCTGGTCGGCGTCGGGCGCGGGCCCGTCCTCGGGACCGAGGCACTGGCTGATCGGCGGGATGGCCGGGGGCTTGGCGGACGTGCGGACGTCGTCGGGGAGGGCGTCGAGGTCGCCGTAGGAGGCGAGGACGCGGATGCGTTCCACCTCGCGGCCCTCCTCGTCGTGCTGGAAGAGCGACGCCTGGCCGGTGGAGAGGGTGCGGCCGGTGCGGACCGTCTGCGTGCGGACGACCGCCGGACCCGGGCGGGAGGCACTGAGGTAGTGCGCGGAGACGGTGAACGGGTCGCTGTGCGGCAGGGTGTCCGCCAGGGCCCGGCCGAGGACGGCGAGCAGATAGCCGCCGTTGACGGCGCCGAAGATCGTCCAGCCGGCCGAGAGGTCGGTGTCGTAGACGCCCGGCCCGCGCGGTGTGACGGCGGTGTCGCGGTCGAACTCGCTGTCCCCGACGGCGGCGGGGGCGGTGGCTGCTTCTGGCATGTCTGCACGGTACAACAGGCAATTACTAAGCGGTAGCTTTCCATGCTTGCCCGGTGCCCGATCCGGAGTCAAGGGTGCGCGATTTCTCGGTAAGTGTCCGTACACGTCCGTCAACCTCGGGCCCTTTTTTCCCCTCTCCAGGGACATGAGCCTCACCGGGACTCCGTTCCTCACCACCCTGATCGCGCTGGCGGTCCTCGCCGTCGCCCTGCCGCTGCTGCTGTGGTCGCGCCTGCGCGGTCCCCGGGTCCTGCGGGCCGCGGCCCGGATGCTGATGCTGCTGTTCGCCCAGGGCACGGCCGTCGCCCTGGTCTTCGTCCTGGTCAACAACTCCAACAACCTGTACGACGACTGGGACGACCTCCTCGGCACCGGCAACCACGTGCAGCAGGCCGCCGACCTGGGCCCCGACGGCACCGGCGGCATCGCGCTGGAGCGGCTGCCCAGGGTCCGGCAGACCTTCACCCGCGCCGGCGGCCCCGGGATGCGCGCGGCCGGCGGAGTGCGCGTCACCCAGCTCGAGGGCCGCGTCTCCGGGGTGAACGCCGAGGTCTACGTGTGGCTGCCGCCGCAGTACGACGACCCCGCCTACCGGCACCGCGCCTTCCCCGTCGTGGAGCTGCTGCCGGGCTATCCGGGCTCGGCGAAGTCCTGGTTCGGGACGCTCCGCGCCCACGAGCAGCTGCTGCCGCTGATGAAGGAGGGCAAGGTCGCGCCGTTCATCCTGGTCGCGCCGCGCACCACGCTGCTCCCCGGGGTGGACACCGGCTGCGCCAACATCCCCGGCACCGTCAACGCCGACTCCTGGCTGAGCATCGACGTGCCCAGAATGGTCATGGACAACTTCCGGGCCGAGCCCGCACCTCGCGGCTGGGCGGTCGCCGGGTACTCGGCCGGCGCGCACTGCGCCACCAAGCTGGCCGTCGCCCATCCCGACCGTTACCGGGCCGCGGTGAGCCTGTCCGGCTACAACGACCCGGTCGCCGAGCGCGCGTCGCTCACCGCACAGAGCCCGTCCCTGCGCGAGCGGAACAACCCCTGCGTGCTGCTGCGCGAGGCCGCCCAGCCGCCCGCCGTCGCCCTCTACCTCTCCGGCCAGCCGGGCGACGGCTACGAGGACGGCATGGCGCTGGAGCGGCAGGCGAAGGCACCCACGACCGTGCACGTCGTGCACGTCCCGAAGAGCGCCGGCGGCCACACCATGGCGCTGTGGCGGCCGCAGGTGGTGCCGGCGTTCCGCTGGCTGACCGTGCAGACGGGCCAGGCCCACGCCCTGAAGGGCGCTACTCCTCACGCACCGTCGAGCGACGGTTCCACGCGCGCGGAGCTCGCCAGTGGAACCGCATCGCGAGCAGTCGCAGGACGAAGGCGGTGACCGCGGCCGCTCCGCTGGCCAGCGGGGTGAGGGCGTCGTAGCGGATGCAGAGCACCACCATCGTGGCGCCGACGATCGCCGGGACCGCGTAGAGGTCGCGGTCCCAGCGCAGCAGGGAGGGCACCTCGTTGGCGAGGACGTCCCGCAGCACACCGCCGCCGACCGCGGTGGCCAGCCCCAGGGCGGCCGACGCGGTGAGGCCGAGGCCGTGGTCGTACGCCTTCGTCGTGCCCGTGACGCAGAACAGGCCGAGGCCCGCCGCGTCGAAGACGTTCACACCGGTCTGGATGCGCTCCACGTGCGGGTGCAGGAAGAAGACGAGGAGGGCGGCGAGCAGCGGGGTGAGGAAGTACCCCAGATCGGTGAAGGCCGCGGGCGGCACCGCCCCGATGATCACGTCCCGGAAGATCCCGCCGCCCAGCGCGGTGACCTCGGCGAGCACGGCGATGCCGAAGACGTCGAAGTTCTTGCGGACGGCCAGCAGCGCGCCGGAGATGGCGAAGACGAAGATGCCGAAGAGGTCGAGCGTGTGCTGGACGGACGGGCTGAAGAGTTGCTGGAGCACCCTTCCATTCTCACCCAACACGAAGCCCCCGCCTTACATTGCAAGGCGGGGGCTGGGTGTTACTTACTTCTCTTTGGAGGGCGCGTCCTTCGAGGCCTCCGCCTCGGGAGCCTCACCGGAGGAGGCCTCGGCCTCCTCCGACGCCTCGGTCTCTGCAGGTGCGGTCTTCGAAGCCTCGGCCTTCGCAGGCGCGGTCGCGGACGCCTCGGCCTTCGCAGGCGCGGTCTCCGACGCCTCGGACTTCGCAGGCGCGGTCACCGAAGCCTCAGCCTTCGCAGGCGCGGTCACCGAACCCTCGGCCTCCGCAGGCGCGGTCACCGAAGCCTCAGCCTCCGCAGGCGCGGTCACCGAAGCCTCAGCCTCCGCAGGCGCGGTCTCCGAAGCCTCAGCCTTCGCAGGCGCGGTCACCGAAGCCTCAGCCTTCGCAGGCGCGGTCTCCGAAGCCTCAGCCTCCGCCGTCCCCTCCGTCAGCGAGGCCACCGCCGCAGAGGTCTCCGCCGACTCCGCGAGCACCTCGTCGGCCACCAGCTCCGCCGCCTCCTTCGCGGCGGTCAGCAGGACGGTGTCCTGCGGAGCCTGGTCCGCGAAGTTCTCCGGGTGGTGGCAGGCGACCTGCTGGCCGGGCCGCAGCTCGATCAGCTTCGGCTCGGTGGTCTTGCAGATCTCCGTCGCCTTCCAGCACCGGGTGTGGAACCGGCAGCCGCTCGGCGGGGAGATCGGCGAGGGCACGTCGCCCTTGAGCAGGATGCGCTCGCTCTTGGCGTTCTTCCGCTTGGGGTCCGGGATCGGCACCGCCGACATCAGCGCCTTGGTGTAGGGGTGCATCGGCGTCTTGTACAGCGCGTCACGGTCGGCCAGCTCGACGATCTTGCCGAGGTACATCACCGCGATCCGGTCCGAGACGTGCCGGACGACCGAGAGGTCGTGCGCGATGATCACGTACGTCAGGCCGAGCTCCTCCTGGAGGTCGTCGAGGAGGTTCACCACCTGCGCCTGGATCGACACGTCCAGCGCGGACACCGGCTCGTCCGCCACGACCAGCTTCGGGTTGAGCGCGAGCGCGCGGGCGATGCCGATGCGCTGGCGCTGGCCGCCGGAGAACTCGTGCGGGTAGCGGTTGTAGTGCTCGGGGTTGAGACCCACGACCGACAGCAGCCGCTGCACTTCCTTCTTGATGCCGCCCTCGGGCTCGACGCCCTGGAGCTTGAAGGGGGCGCCGATGATCGTGCCGATGGTGTGGCGCGGGTTCAGCGACGAGTACGGGTCCTGGAAGATCATCTGCACATCGCGGCGCAGCGGACGCATGCCCGCGACACCGAGGTGCGTGATGTCCTTGCCCTGGAACTCGACCTTGCCGCCGGTCGGCTCCAGCAGACGCGTGATCAGCCGGCCCATCGTGGACTTGCCGCAGCCGGACTCGCCCACGACGCCGAGCGTCTCGCCGGAGCGGACCTCGAAGTCCAGCCCGTCGACCGCGTGCACCGCCCCGACCTGCCGCTGGAGCAGGCCCTTCTTGATCGGGAAGTGCTTCTGCAGGCCGGTGACCTTCAGCAGCACCTCGCCGTCGGCACGACGGCCGTGGTCAGCCTGCGCGGGAATCTCCACCGCTTTCTCGTCACTCACAGCTTCGGCGCAATCTCTTCGGTCCAGATACGCTCCCGCTGCTCCGTGCTCAGGTGGCAGGCGGCCCAGTGCCGGCTGCCGACCTCGGCCAGCTCGGGGCGGACCGTGCGGGTGACGTCGTCCTTCGGGAGGTCCGCGTACGGGCAGCGCGGGTTGAAGGCGCAGCCGGACGGGACGTTGATCAGGGAGGGCGGGGAGCCCTTGACCGGGATGAGGCGCTCCTGCTGGTCGCGGTCCAGGCGCGGCATCGAGCCGAGCAGCCCCCAGGTGTAGGGGTGGCGGGGCTCGTAGAACACCTTGTCCGCGGGACCGCGCTCGACGCACCGGCCGCCGTACATCACCAGGATGTCGTCGGCCAGTTCGGCGACGACGCCCAGGTCGTGGGTGATGACGATGACGGAGGAGCCGAACTCCTTCTGCAGGTCGCGGATGAGGTCGAGGATCTGCGCCTGGACGGTCACGTCGAGGGCGGTCGTCGGCTCGTCCGCGATGAGCAGCTCGGGGTTGTTCACCAGCGACATCGCGATCATCGCGCGCTGACGCATACCGCCGGAGAACTCGTGCGGGTAGTTGTCCACCCGCTTGTCCGGCTGCGGGATGCCCACCCGGTCGAGCATCTCGACCGCGCGCCGCTTGGCGGTCTTCTTGTCGACGTCGTGGTGGATCCGGTACGCCTCCACGATCTGCTGGCCGATCGTGTAGTACGGGTGCAGCGCCGACAGCGGGTCCTGGAAGATCATCGCCATCTGACGTCCGCGCAGCTTGCGCACGTGGTCCGGGTCGGCGGACAGCAGCTCGGTGCCGTCCAGCCAGATCTCCCCGGAGATCTGCGCCTTGCGCTTGCCGTACTGGCCCGCGGTGTGCAGGCCCATGATGCCGAGCGAGGTCACCGACTTGCCGGAGCCGGACTCGCCCACGATGCCGAGGGTCTTGCCCTTCTCCAGCTGGAAGCTGAGCCCGTCGACGGACTTGACCAGGCCGTCGTCGGTCGGGAAGTGCACCTTCAGGTCGCGCACTTCGAGGAAGGCGGTCGGCGCGGGCGAGGTGCCCGTGGGCTCGCCCACGGCGGCTCCCGTCTTGCTGAGTTCGGTCATGAGAGCCTCACTCGGGGGTCGATCACGGCGTACATCACGTCCACCACGAGGTTGGCGACGAGCACCGCGACGGAGGTGATCAGAGTGACGCCCAGGATGATCGGCAGGTCCTGGTTCTTGATGGCGTTGAGCACGGCCTGGCCGAGTCCGGGCAGGCTGAACGTCGTCTCCGTCAGGATCGCGCCGCCGATGAGGGCGCCGAGGTCCATGCCCAGCATGGTCAGGACGGGCGTCATCGAGGAGCGCATGGCGTGCTTGCCGATGACCGTCTGCTCACGCAGGCCCTTGGCGCGGGCGGTGCGGATGTAGTCCTCGCCGAGGATCTCCAGCATGGTGGCACGGGTGATCCGGGCGTACATCGCGGCGTACAGGAACGCCAGCGTGATCCACGGGAGGATCATGCCGCCGAACCAGCCGCCGAAGCTGTCCTCCAGCGGCACGTACTGGCCGTCGAACCACTTCAGTCCGAAGACGAAGATCGCCAGGCTCAGCATGCCGGTGAAGTAGATGGGGAGGGAGACACCCGCGAGGGCGACGACCATCGCACCGCGGTCCCAGATGGTGCCCCGCTTGAGCGCGGAGAGCACACCCGCCGCGACACCGAAGATCAGCCAGAGCACGGCGGCGCCGAGCGCGAGACCCAGGGTCACCGGGAAGCGGTCGGTGAGCACCGGCCAGACGGCCTGCTCGCTGCGGAAGGAGTAACCGAAGCACGGCGCGGCGCAGTGCACGGAGTCACCGCCGCCCACGTAGGTGCGGCCCGCGAAGATGCCCTTGAAGAACTCCCAGACCTGGGTGTAGATCGGGTCGCTCAGTCCCAGCTTCTGCCGCACGCCCTCGACGGCGGCGGGGTCGGCCTGCTTGCCCACGAAGCTGAGGGCAACGTCGACGCCGGCCCACTTGGGGACGAGGAAGAAGATGCCGAAGACCACCATGATGATGACCACGAGCATCACTGCGGCGGCGAACAGCCGCCTGATGAGATAAGCGAGCACAGCTCTCGGCCCGCTGCGGACCGCGGACCACCGGAGGTCTTCCGGTGGCCCGCGATCACGCCGCGCCGGCCTTCACCTGCCTTTCGTGCCGTACGGCGGGTGTACCGGTTGTCAGCTGGTGGACTTCAGACCGAGGTTGACGAAGTCGTACATGCCGCTGTAGCCGTCGGACGTGTAGACGTTCGCCAGCCGGCTGCCGCGCCAGTTGAGGAACCGCTCGAAGACGAAGGGCAGGTAGTACGCGCCCTCCATCACCTTGTGGTTGATCTCGGTCGCGATCTTGGCCTTGCCCGCGTCGTCCAGCGTGTTGACGTAGGTGTCGAAGAGGCCGTCGATCGTCTTGTCGTTGATCAGGGCGTAGTTGTTGTTGCCGCTCTCGAGGATGTACTTGCTGTTCCACAGCGGCAGGCCGTAGCCCTGGACGGACGGGAAGTCCGCGCCCCAGCCCATGATGATGATGCCGTAGCCCTTCTTCTTCACGTTGGAGGGGCTACCGATGATGCTGGAGGTCTGCGAGCCGTCGTACTGGTCGATCTCGGCGGTGATGCCGATCTTCTTCAGGGACGCCTGCAGGGACTGGGCCGTGGCCACCTCGGCGGGCTTGTTGTTGCGGACCGCGATGGTGGTCTTGAAGCCGTTCGGCTGACCGCAGGCCTTCAGCGCTTCCTTGGCCTTGGCGACGTTGCCGCTCTTGTTGGCGCCGGCGAGCTCGTACGGGTCGTACTTCTGGCCCTCGGAGCCCGGAACCTGCGGCGGCAGCATGTTGGTGCCGATGTCGCCACCGGCCACCGGGCCGCCGCGCGCGGTCTGCAGCGAGACGTGGTCGGCGCCGAGGATGACGGCCTTGCGGCACTCGATGTTGTTGAACGGCGCGACGCTCTGCGGGAAGACCGCGTAACGGATGTAGCCGGAGACGGGGTTGTCCAGGTTGGCCTTGTGCTGCTTCAGGGCGGTGGTGCGGCCCTGCGGCGACATGCCGGTCTGGTTGATGTCCATGTCCAGGTCGCCGTTGATCAGGCGCTGGTCCAGCTCGTTGGCGTTCGAGAAGAACTTGACCGTGATCTTGTCCGGGTAGGCCTTGCGGATCGGGTCCGAGGCCTGCTTCCACTGGTCGTTGCGGACGAGGGTCAGGTCCTTGCCCGGGTTGTACGACTCGAACTTGTACGGGCCGGAGGAGAAGGGCCTCAGGCCGTACTTGGACTTGGTGTCCTTGTCCTGGCGGACCGGCGAGGCCGAGATGAGGCCCAGCATCTCCTCGAAGTCCGAGTTGGCCTTCGGCAGCTTGAAGATGATGGTCTTGTCGTCGGGCGTCTCGATGGCCTTCAGACCGAGCTTGTCCGCGGAGGTGTCCTTGTACGGGCCCTTGTAGGCGCCGGTCGGGTCCAGCACCTCCTTGAGGTACGTCGGACCGCCGGACAGCACGTCCTGCGCCCACACGCGCTCGATGCCGTACTTGATGTCCTTGGAGGTGATCGGCTTGCCGTCCTCCCAGGTGATGCCGTCACGCAGCGTGTACGTGTAGGTCTTGCCGCCGTCGGTGATCTTGGCGAGACCGGTGGCGAGGTCGGGGGTCAGCTCGGCGCCGGCCTTGCCGGGCTCCGGCTTGTTCGTGACGAGCTGGCGGCTGTAGTAGCGGGCGAAGTCCCACATGAAGCCGTAGTAGCCGCGCGTGGTGTCCCACGAGTCGGCGTCCTGGGCGCCACCGAACTTCAGCTCGCCGCCCTTCTTGACCAGGTCGGCCTGGGCGATCTTCTGGTTCGCGGCGTCGAACCCGGCGGCGCCGTTCTTCGAACCGCCGTCGCCGTCATCTCCACCGCCGCCGCACGCCGCCGTGGTCAGCAGCGCCGCGACCACGGCGGCAGCGGCCATGGCCTGCTTGCGCCGCCCTGAGGTGCGTTGGGTAGTCACGATCTCGGATCCTCCGGATTTGATGAGAGACCCCGTGTGAGAGCCACGGGAGGCTTGGGGTACGGCAGTTCAGCGGGAGCCCTTCGGGTCCAGCGCGTCACGCACGCCGTCGCCGAAGAGGTTGAAGGCAAGCACGGTGATGAAGATCGCCACGCCCGGGACCACCATGTACATGGGGTCCGAGTCGTAGTAATCGAGCGCGCTCGAAAGCATCTGCCCCCAGGAGGCCGTGGGCGGCTTGACGCCCACGCCCAGGAAGCTGAGTGCCGCCTCGGTGAGGATGTTGGTGGGGATCATCATCGTCGTGTACACGATGATCGGGGCGACGAGGTTGGGCAGCAGCTCCTTGAACAGGATGTACAGCCGTCCCGCGCCCAGCGACCGCGCGGCCTCGACGTACTCGCGCTCACGCAGCGAGAGCGTCTGGCCGCGCACCACGCGTCCGATGTAGGGCCAGCCGAAGAAGCCGATGACCAGGATCATCACGAAGACGCGCACACCCGTGCCGGTCAGTCCGAGCATCTCGTTCGGCATGACGGAGACCAGCGCGATGATGAACAGCAGCTGGGGGAAGGCCAGCAGGCCGTCCATCACCCGGCTGATGAGGGAGTCGACCCAGCCGCCGAAGAAGCCGGCGAGGATGCCCAGGACGGTGCCGAGGATCACCGCGACCACGGCCGACAGGAAGCCGACCAGCAGCGAGATGCGGGCGCCATAGAGGATGCGGGCGAGGATGTCGCGGCCGTTGACCGGCTCGACACCCAGCAGGTGCTCGCCGCTGATGCCGCCCAGGGAGCCCGTGGGCGTACCGAACAGCGGGTCGATGAGGTCCTCGTGGTACTCGTTGGGGTCCTGCCCGAGCAGATTGGTGATCACCGGGGCCAGCAGGGCGATCACGATGAGGACGAGCACCACGACCCCGCCCGTCAGGGCGAGCTTGTCCCGCTTCAGGCGCTCCCAGGCGATCCGGCCCAGGGAACGGCCCTGTACGGCCTTGGCGCCGCTGGTGGCGACCGCCGCTTCCTCGGCCGCGCTCGGGGCCGCTTCCGCGGTCGGCTCGTGCAATGGTGCCGTCATCTGGCAGGGACCCCTCTCAACCGGCGGTAGCCGGCCCGCACTTGCCGCTGTAGCGGCGTGATCAGTCCGTCGTACACAGGGGCGAAGCACCCCTGGAGCGGGAGTCTTCAACGCTTTGGCGATCTGTTGCCAGACTTGGCAGTGAAAGGATGCGTAAACGTGATGCGGTCAGGTGGGTTCCGTTATCCGGACGGCGGGTAACGTCCGCCGGACAGCGACATGTTGGGGCGTATCAGGAGTAAATCGGTACAACCGCCCCTATCTACGCGCGCAGAAGTACGGTGGTGCCCGAGGAACGGGACGGCAGGCCGGCGTCAGTAGCGGCCGGCGGGTGGATAACCGTAGCCCGCGGCGGGCGCCTGCTGGGCGGCCGGGGCGGCGGGAGCGTGGGCCTCGCGGTCGTAGAAGGGGCGGGCGTGGACGCGCATCCACATCACCACCGGGTCGTAGTCGTCGCTCATGGCGACCGTCGACACCGGCAGCCCCTCCGGGATCGCGCCGATCGACTGCTGCATCATCGCGCGTACGGCGTCCACGGCCGGCGGGGAGGTGTCGTACACGTCGAGCCCGATGGCGAGGTAGGGCGCGCCCAGGGCGGGCTGGACCCAGGCGCGGCGCAGCGAGCGCAGCGCCGGGGTGCGGTGGGCGTTCTGCGCGAGGAGGGCGTAGAACTGCGGGATCTCGATGGCGGGTTCGGACAGGCGCAGCGGTCCGGCCGGCTGCCGGTCCAGGCCGGTGGCGATCCGGCGCAGGTCGAGCCAGGGGATGCCGACGCCGCCGCCCGGGGCGTGCGGGTTCAGCCAGAGGCCGTGGTGGTCCGGATAGAGCGTGCGCGCCACGTCCAGGCCGTCGACCACCTCGTAGGACCTGTTCCAGCCGCTGGCGGAGAGCTCCTGGGCGGAGGTGACGCAGGGGGCGTAGCCGTGGCCCTCGACCTCCATCGTGCCGTACTGGGCGTCCGGGGAGCCGGCCTGTCCGTGCCACAGCAGCATCCACACCTGGCCGGTGGTCGGGGTCGCGAGGGCGCGCAGGAGCGCCTCGTAGGCGTCGTAGCGCCCGGGCGTGACCTGGCGCAGCATGTGCTCGACCTGCCCGGCCGCGATGCCGCTGGCGCTCACCTGTACCGCCCCTTCGTTTGGTTGCCCCGCGTTGGAGACCAGCTTAGGTGGCTCCGCCGACAACGGGCGCCCAACGAGGGGCGGGTTGTTCCTTGTCGGCGGACGCGGCTCTGCGCGGCTGGTCCGGGTTTCCGGTTCGTTCCTAGTGCGCCCGGGTGTAGAAGGGCCGCACCCTTTCCTTCAGCCACGTGCCGACCGGGTCGTCCGTCACGTCCAGCAGGACCAGGTTGACCGGCCACTTCACGGCGACGGCGCCCAGGGCCCTGCCGAGCGCCTCGAGCGGGAGCGCCCTCAGGTCCCCCTCCCACTGGGAGAGTTCCACGCCGACGAACATGACCGGGTCGGCCGTCTCGATGGCGGCCAGGCAGCGGCGGGCGGTGAGGACGACGCCCGTCGCCTCGAACTCCGCCGAGGCCGCGGAGAGGAAGTCGACCGGGTCGTCCTGCCAGTCGGGCTCGAAGAGGCGGACGCGGCCGCCGCTCGCGGGGCCGTCCAGCGGGGTGCGGCCCGCGCGGCACAGCTCGGCGACGGCCGGCGGGGGCAGCGGGACGCCGACCACTCCGTCCGGGTTCACCGCGATGCCCACCTGGGGCGGCAGCCCGCGGGCGAACTCCACGGCCGGCGCGATCGTGTACGACATGTGCGCGCCGACGACCTGGCGGAACTGCTCCTCGGAGCTGAAGACGGGCACGTACGCCTGGCCGTCGAGCTCCAGCGTGGGCAGGTCGAGGGGGCCGCTGTGCGGGCCGCCGCCGCTGGGCAGCGGAACCCACACGAAGCTGCGGCCCAGCACCTCCAGGATCCGCCCGCCGGCGCCCGGCACGCCGAGGGAGGCCGAGAGCACCTCCTCCAGCTCGTTGCCGGGCCATCCGCCGTGCGGATGAGGGTGCGCCTGTGCCGGGACGTCCGCGGAGAAGTCCGCCGGGAGGTCCGCCGGGGGGAAATCCATCTGCCTACCGCCTGCTGGGATCCACTGCTGTGGCTGAAAGGCTAGCGGGTACCGACACCCCGCCCCACTGCCCGCGCCCCGGCCTGCGGACCCGTCCCGCGCCCCCCATCGGCGTGCCCGCGCCCCGGATCCCCGGCATCCGGTTCCCACCCGGCACCGACGCGGCAGGACACGGCGCGAGAAGGCCGGCCCGGCAGGACGGCAGGGGGTCCGGAGGGGAGCGCCCAGGGACAGGAACGGTGGGGTCGGCGCGGGCGGGGAGACCCGCCCGACCCGTCGGCCCCGTTCTCAGCCCGTGAACGCGATCCGGCGGAGGGCGTCCGCCGCGGGGCGGTCGAGGAGGATCGCCGAGGTGCAGCCCCCGGGCAGGCGGCCTTTCTCGACCGAGCGGAGCAGCCGGGAGGCGGCGCGGCGGTGGCGCAGGAACGCGTAGCGGGAGACGCCCCGGCCCCGCTCGCGCTGACCCTCCAGCGCGGTGCCGGGGGCGACGTCGAGAAGCAGCAGGTGCAGGATGCCGCCGCGCCGGCGGGCCTCGCGGGCCAGCCAGTGGCGCACCCAGGCCTGCGTCCCGCAGTCGTGCACCACCACGCCCTCGCCGGTGCGCAGGGCGCGGCGCAGCCCGGCGTAGTGGGCGACGCGGACGAGGGGCCGGTACAGCGCGTACGGCAGGAAGCGCGGCACGGCGGCGTCCCAGCGGTCGCGGGTGTCCTGGGAGTCGACGCGGATGCCCGTCACCGCGCGCCTCATCAGCGTGGACTTCCCGCTGCCGGGCAGGCCCGTCACCACGACCAGGTCGTGCGGGCCGAACAGCAGTGCGCGCGGGCTGCGGCCGGCGCGGTCACGCAGGTCGCGGACGACGGGCGCGGGCGCGGGACCGCACGCCTCCTTGCCCGGCGACGCCGGCTGCGGGGGCAGCGCGGGCAGCGCGAGCGCCGAGGTGGTCGCGTATCCCGTGGTCCTGTTCACCGTGATCGTCCTCCCCTGGGGTCAGACAAGTCTTCTCCCCATCGAGCGTAAAGAGAAGGTAATGCCCGGTGTCTTCCGTTTTCGTGCGCGTACCGCCACAAGCCGGTTACAGATGCGGCCTGCCGCGATCGGACGGACCGTGCGATGATGTGCGCGCCAACTGCATACCGGCCGTTTGAATCCGCGCGGGAGAGTTCCCGGCAGGAGCTGTGACAGCTTCGCCGGGGCGCCGAAGGAGCAAGTCCCTCCCTTGAATCTCTCAGGCCCCGTTACCGCGCGGGCGAGGCACATCTGAAAAGCGGGCCGACCCCGTCCGGGACGGCTCCACCCAAGGTGCAAGCCACGATCACGATCACTCCAGCTCACCGGTGATCCACGATCATGGCGAACCTCTCAGGTTCCGATGACAGATGGGGAGGAACGACCTCGCCAGTCTTGCCTTGGGAGACGAACGCCCGATGAGCAGTACCGAACCCACCCAGCAGCGCCGTACCGCGCTCGACGCCGTCCATCGCGCGCTCGGCGCGACGATGACCGACTTCGCCGGCTGGGACATGCCCCTGCGCTATGGCTCCGAGCGCGACGAGCACCACGCCGTACGCACCCGGGCCGGCCTGTTCGACCTCTCGCACATGGGCGAGATCACCGTCACCGGTTCGCAGGCCGCCGCCCTCCTCGACCACGCCCTGGTGGGTCACATCAGCGCCGTCAAGCCGGGTCGCGCCCGCTACACCATGATCTGCCGCACCGACGGCGGCATCCTCGACGACCTGATCGTGTACCGGCTCGCCGAGAACGAGTTCATGGTCGTCGCCAACGCCTCCAACGCCCAGGTGGTGCTGGACGCGCTCGTGGAGCGTTCCGCCGGCTTCGACGCCGAGGTGCGCGACGACCGGGACGCCTATGCGCTGATCGCCGTCCAGGGCCCCGAGTCGCCGGGCATCCTGAAGTCGCTCACCGACGCCGACCTCGACGGCCTGAAGTACTACGCCGGTCTGCCCGGCACCGTCGCCGGCGTCCCGGCGCTGATCGCGCGCACCGGCTACACCGGCGAGGACGGCTTCGAGCTGTTCGTGCGGCCGGAGCACGCGGTGGAGCTGTGGCAGTCGCTGACCGAGGCGGGCGAGGCCGCCGGTCTGGTCCCCTGCGGCCTGTCCTGCCGGGACACGCTGCGCCTGGAGGCGGGCATGCCGCTGTACGGGCACGAGCTGTCGACCGACCTGACCCCCTTCGACGCCGGCCTCGGCCGCGTGGTGAAGTTCGAGAAGGAGGGCGACTTCGTGGGGCGCGAGGCCCTGCGGGAAGCGGCCGCCCGCTCCGCGGAGAACCCGCCGCGCGTCCTCGTCGGCCTGGTCGCCGAGGGCCGCCGCGTCCCGCGCGCCGGGTACCCGGTCGTCGTGGGCGGCGAGGTGATCGGCGAGGTCACCTCCGGTGCGCCCTCGCCCACGCTGGGCAAGCCGATCGCGATGGCGTACGTCGACGCCGCCCACGCGGCGCCGGGCACGCCGGGCGTCGGCGTGGACATCCGGGGCAGCCACGAGCCCTACGAGGTCGTGGCGCTGCCGTTCTACCGGCGCCAGAAGTAGAGACTCGAAGCCGAAGCAGCGACCGAGGCCGGTCGCAGCGCGTGACCCTGCGCACATCTGCGCTGCTCACGCGTGCTTCCAGCAGGCCCCTATTCATCAGCACTCCCCCGCGTACAGGAGAATTCAGGCCATGAGCAACCCCCAGCAGCTGCGCTACAGCAAGGAGCACGAGTGGCTGTCGGCCGCCGAGGACGGCGTGTCGACGGTCGGCATCACGGAGCACGCGGCCAACGCGCTCGGCGACGTGGTCTTCGTCCAGCTCCCGGAGGTCGGTGACACGGTGACCGCGGGCGAGTCCTGCGGCGAGCTCGAGTCCACCAAGTCGGTCAGCGAGCTGTACTCGCCGGTCGACGGTGAGGTCGTCGAGGTCAACCAGGACGTCGCCGACGACCCGTCGCTGGTGAACTCCGCCCCCTTCGAGGGCGGGTGGCTGTTCAAGGTACGCGTCACGGGCGAGCAGGAAGAGCTGCTCTCCGCCGACGAGTACACCGCCTACACCGCCGGCTGAGGAGTCGTAGACGCATGTCCGTCCTGAACACGCCCCTGCACGAGCTCGACCCGGAGATCGCCGCCGCGGTCGACGCCGAGCTGCGCCGCCAGCAGTCCACGCTGGAGATGATCGCCTCGGAGAACTTCGCTCCGTCCGCGGTCATGGAGGCACAGGGCTCGGTCCTGACCAACAAGTACGCCGAGGGCTACCCGGGTCGCCGTTACTACGGCGGTTGCGAGCACGTCGACGTCGCCGAGCAGATCGCCATCGACCGGATCAAGGAGCTGTTCGGCGCCGAGTACGCCAACGTCCAGCCGCACTCCGGCGCCTCCGCCAACCAGGCCGCCCTGTTCGCGCTGGCCCAGCCGGGCGACACAGTCCTGGGCCTGGACCTGGCGCACGGCGGTCACCTCACCCACGGGATGCGGCTGAACTTCTCGGGCAAGCAGTTCGACGTGGTCGCCTACCACGTCGACGTCGAGACCGGCCTGGTCGACATGGCCGAGGTCGAGAAGCTCGCCAAGGAGCACCGCCCGAAGGTGATCATCGCGGGCTGGTCGGCGTACCCGCGGCAGCTCGACTTCGCCGAGTTCCGCCGGATCGCGGACGAGGTCGAGGCGTACCTGTGGGTGGACATGGCGCACTTCGCCGGTCTGGTCGCGGCGGGCCTGCACCCCAACCCGGTGGAGCACGCCGACGTCGTCACCTCCACCACCCACAAGACGCTGGGCGGTCCCCGCGGCGGCGTCATCCTGGCGAAGAAGGAGTTCGCGAAGAAGCTGAACTCGTCCGTCTTCCCGGGCTTCCAGGGCGGTCCCCTGGAGCACGTGATCGCGGCGAAGGCGGTCTCCTTCAAGGTCGCGGCGAGCGAGGAGTTCAAGGAGCGCCAGCGCCGTACGGTCGAGGGCGCGCGGATCCTCGCCGAGCGGCTGACCGCCGCCGACGCCCGCGAGGCCGGCGTGAACGTCCTGTCCGGCGGCACGGACGTCCACCTGATCCTCGTCGACCTGCGCGAGTCCGAGCTGGACGGCCAGCAGGCCGAGGACCGCCTCCACGAGGTCGGCATCACCGTCAACCGCAACGCGGTCCCGAACGACCCGCGTCCCCCGATGGTCACCTCCGGCCTGCGCATCGGCACGCCGGCCCTCGCCACCCGCGGCTTCACGTCCGAGGACTTCGCGGAGGTCGCGGACGTGATCGCGGAGGCGCTGAAGCCGTCCTACGACGCCGAGGCGCTGAAGGCCCGGGTCGTCGCCCTGGCGGACAAGCACCCGCTGTACCCCGGTCTGACCAGGTAGTTCCCGTTTTCCGTGGGGTGCCCTGCACACTCGTAGGTGGGTGAGCGGGGCACCCCACAGGAAACCTTCCGCACCACCCCCCGTCTTGAGGAGTCACCGTGGCCATCTCGGTCTTCGACCTGTTCTCGATCGGCATCGGCCCGTCCAGCTCCCACACGGTCGGCCCGATGCGCGCGGCACGCATGTTCGCCCGGCGCCTGCGCAACGAGGGCCTGCTGGGCTCCGTCGCCTCCGTCCGCACGGAGCTGTACGGCTCCCTCGGCGCGACCGGCCACGGCCACGGCACCCCCAAGGCCGTCCTCCTCGGTCTGGAGGGCGACTCGCCGCGCACGGTGGACGTGGAGACGGCGGACGAGCGGGTGGAGGCGATCAGGTCGGCCGGCCGCATCCGGCTGCTCGGCGAGCACGAGATCCCGTTCTCCTTCGACGACGACCTGGTCCTGCACCGCCGCAAGGCCCTCCCGTACCACGCCAACGGCATGACGCTGTGGGCCCACGACGAGCAGGGCGCGGAGCTGTTGAGCAAGACGTACTACTCGGTGGGCGGTGGCTTCGTCGTCGACGAGGACGCCGTCGGCGCGGACCGCATCAAGCTCGACGACACGGTCCTGAAGTACCCCTTCCGCACGGGCGACGAGCTGCTGCGCCTGACGAAGGAGACGGGCCTGTCGATCTCCTCGCTCATGCTGGAGAACGAGCGGGCCTGGCGCACCGAGGAGGAGATCCGCGAGGGTCTGCTGGAGATCTGGCGGGTGATGCAGGCGTGCGTGGCCCGCGGCATGTCCCGCGAGGGCATCCTGCCGGGCGGTCTGCGGGTGCGCCGCCGCGCGGCGGTGACCGCTCGCCAACTGCGGGCCGAGGGCGATGCGTTGGCGCACTCCATGGAGTGGATCACGCTGTACGCCATGGCGGTGAACGAGGAGAACGCGGCCGGCGGGCGGGTCGTCACGGCGCCGACGAACGGCGCGGCGGGGATCATCCCGGCCGTCCTGCACTACTACGTGAACTTCGTGCCCGGCGCCGACGAGGAGGGCGTGGTCCGCTTCCTGCTGGCCGCCGGCGCGATCGGCATGCTCTTCAAGGAGAACGCCTCCATCTCCGGCGCGGAGGTCGGCTGCCAGGGCGAGGTCGGCTCGGCCTGCTCGATGGCGGCGGGCGCGCTGGCGGAGGTCCTCGGCGGCTCCCCCGAGCAGGTGGAGAACGCGGCCGAGATCGGCATGGAACACAACCTCGGCCTCACCTGTGACCCGGTCGGCGGTCTCGTCCAGATCCCGTGCATCGAGCGCAACGGCATGGCCGCCGTGAAGGCGGTCACCGCGGCCCGCATGGCGATGCGCGGCGACGGCTCGCACAAGGTGTCCCTGGACAAGGTCATCAAGACGATGAAGGACACGGGCGCCGACATGTCCGTGAAGTACAAGGAGACCGCCCGCGGCGGCCTCGCCGTCAACATCATCGAGTGCTGAGGAATCCGGCCCCCCGGCGGAGTGAGCCATGTGGAGGAAAACACCGGGGAGGATTTCCGGCACTCGCCCTCCTCGGAGCGGGCGGAACGCCATGCGGCAGTTGACTCCGGGGCTTCCGTCGCCTGTTGAGCCGATGCCGCGTCACGGCCGAACCTGAGTGGCGACCCGTTGGTGATCTGCTGAGACTGAGGGCGGGTGACGAACGGTTTCCCGAGAAGTCACGGTCGACGGCCTTATGACTTCCGGATTGCTCGAGCCTCGGCTCGTCGGTGAACGTGAAAGCACCGGGTTTTCACCACAGGACCGATGGCGTCGAGAGCCCGAGGAGAGCTCATGGAGGGAAAGCCCGTCGAGGCCCTTACGGCCGATCCGGACCCGTCCATCGCCCTGAGCGGGCACACCGACCCGGCGTCCGGGATCGAGACGATCCTCACCGAGGTTCTGTCCGGAGTCCTGCGCGTCGACGACGTCCCGCCCGACAGTCACTTCTTCGACGAACTGGGCGCCGACTCCCTGCTCATGGCGCAGTTCTGCGCACGGGTCAGAAAGCGGCCGGACCTGCCGTCGATCTCGATGAAGGACGTCTACCGGCACCCGACGATAAGAAGCCTGACGGCAGCGCTCGAGCGGACGTCGCCTTCTCCTGACGGGCCGCCGATTCCGGCGCCGGTGGAGACGGAACGACCGGCACGACCGGCGGGCGGTCTGCAGCACATATTCTGCGGAACCCTTCAGTTCCTCGCTTTCCTCGGATGGTCCTTCGCGGCGGCACTCGTCGCCGTCGCGGGATTCAACTGGGTGTACCGGGGCACCGGGCTGATCGACATCTACCTGAGGGCGGTCCTCTTCGGTGGCGTGGCGTTCCTCGCCCTGTGCCTTCTTCCGATCGTGGCGAAGTGGACCCTCATCGGCCGCTGGAAGCCACGGCAGATCCGCGTCTGGAGCCTGGCGTACTTCCGTTTCTGGGTCGTCAGGACGCTGCTCCGGTCGAGCCCCCTCCTCCTGTTCGCCGGCTCCCCGCTCCATGTGCTCCACCTGCGGGCGCTGGGTGCGCACGTCGGTCGCGGCGCCGCCGTTTTATCGCGAAATATCCCCATCTGCACCGACCTGCTCACCATCGGCGCGGGCACGGTCATCCGCAAGGACTCGCTCTTCAGCTGCTACCGGGCCCACGACGGCCTGATCCAGACGGGAACGGTCACCATCGGCAGCGACGCGTTCGTCGGCGAGGCGACGGTGCTCGACATCGGGACCTCGCTGGGCGACGGGGCGCAGCTCGGCCACTCCTCCTCCCTGCACTCCGGGCAGGCGGTGCCCGCGGGGGAACGCTGGCACGGCTCGCCGGCGCAGCCGACCGAAACGGACTACCGCACGGTGGGCCCCGTCGAGTGCGGCACCGCGCGCAAGGTCCTGTTCACCGTCGCCCAGGTACTGGGCACGCTGTTCCTCTACCTGCCGCTGGCGGTCGGCGGTGTGACCCTCCTGCTCAGTGTGATCCCGAACCCGACCGCGCTCGCGGACGGCCAGTCCCCGGCCTTCACCGGCTGGGCGTTCTATCTCGACGCCCTGGCGGTGTCCTTCGTCGGCTTCTTCGGCTCCGCGCTGGTGGGCCTGCTCCTGGTGGTCACCGTTCCCCGGGCGCTCCACCTCGCGATCGAGCCGGACCGGGTCTACCGCCTGTACGGCTTCCATTACGGGGTCCACCGGGCGATCGAGCGCCTGACCAACCGCAAGTTCTTCAAGGTCCTCTTCGGGGACAGCTCCTGGATCGTCCACTATCTGCGCGGAATCGGGTACGACCTCTCCCGCGTCGAGCAGACGGGGTCGAACTTCGGCACGGAGATGAAGCACGACACCCCGTTCCTGACCAAGGTCGGCAGCGGGACGATGGTCGCCGACGGGCTTTCCGTGATCAACGCCGACTTCTCCAGCACGTCCTTCCGCGTGTCCCGGGTGTCGATCGGGCCGCGGAACTTCCTCGGGAACAGGATCCACTATCCCGTGCAAGGGAGGACGGGCGACAACTGCCTTCTCGCGACGAAGGTCATGGTCCCCATCGACGGGCCCCTCCGGGAGGGCGTCGGTCTCCTGGGCTCGCCGTGCTTCGAGATTCCCCGCTCGGTCGAACGCGACAGCAGATTCGACCACCTGAAGACCGACGACGAGCTGAGCCGCCACCTCGCGGCCAAGGACAAGCACAATGCCGCCACCTTGGGCCTGTTCCTGCTGACGCGGTGGATCCATGTTCTCGGAGTGGTGCTGATCGCTTCCGGAGCCTCGGGGCTCTACCCCTCGCTCGGCGCGTCGGTGGTCGCGCTGGCCTCCGTCGCCGCCCTCCTTTTCAGTGTCGTCTACTTCGTTCTCCTCGAACGCGTCGCGACGAAATTCCGGCCCCTGCGGCCCCTGTACTGCTCGATCTACGACACCGCCTTCTGGCGGCACGAGCGCTACTGGAAGCTGACGGCCATGACGGAGCGGATCGCACTGTTCAACGGCACCCCTTTCAAAAGCCTCGTCTGGCGCCTTCTGGGTGTGCGGCTCGGGAAAAGGGTCTTCGACGACGGCTGTTTCATGCCGGAGCGGACGCTCGTCACCATCGGCGACGACTGCACGCTCAACGCGGGCACCGTGATCCAGTGCCATTCGCAGGAGGACGGCACGTTCAAGTCCGACCACAGCACCATCGGTTCCGGCTGCACTCTCGGCGTCGGCGCCTTCATCCACTACGGCGTGACGATCGGGGACGGCGCGGTGCTCGCCCCCGACTCCTTCCTCATGAAAGGCGAGGAAATCCCACCGCGCGCGCGATGGGGAGGAAACCCGGCCAGGGAAATGCGGAGCGAGGCGGCCGAACCCCGCGTTCTCCGCGATGGCGACGACAGCGGCCGGGGCGTCCTGGTCGGTGGCGAACAGCAGCGTGGCAACGGAAAGTCGAGCGGAGAGAAATAACCCGATGGAAACGCTTGCGGAAACCGGCCGGGAATTCTGGCGCGGCATGCTCGTCGCCGGCGGGTCCACCACGATCCCGCGGTGGACCCTCGATCCCTCGCCGGGCGTCGCCCGCCAGGAGACGGCGATCCCCGACGACCTCACGGCGGCACTGCGCCGGCTGGCGGACGAGCTGGCGGTGCCCTTCAGCACGGTGCTGCTGGCGGCGCACGCCAAGGTGCTCGCCGCCCTGTCCGGCGAGAGAGAGGTCACCACCGGCTTCGTCGCCGTCGAGGGCGGCCGGCCGCTCCCCTGCCGGCTGACGACCGAAGGCGACTCGTGGCGGACGCTGCTGAAGGAGACGCACGGAGTCGCGTCGGAGACGGCCGCCCACGGGGACTTCCCCGTCGAGGCCCTCAGGCGGGAGCTGAACCTGACCGAGCCCGCGTTCGAGACGGTGCTCGATCCCCACGGCGACGACGGTGACCGCGACGGACCCGGCCGGCTCGACGAGGACCTCGGCGAGGACGTCGTGCTCCGGGTGGGCGTCTCCTCCCACGGAGGCCGACGCCTGCTGCGGCTGCGGTACCGCCCCGACGCGCTCGACGCGGACTGCGCCGCGCGCATCGCGGGGTACCACCTCACCGCGCTGTCGCTGCTCGCCGCCGATCCGGACGCCGAGCACGGGCGTCAGAGCCTGCTCTCCCCCGAGGAACTCCGCTTCCAGCTCGAAGGGCTCGCCGGGCCCCACCGGGAGCTGCCGGACCGCCGGCTCCACGAGTTGTTCGAGCAGCGCGTGGCGGCGCACCCGGACGCCGTGGCGGTCGTGCACGGCGACCGGCGGTGGACCTACCGGGAGCTCAACGCGCGTGCCAACCGCCTGGGCCGGGCCCTGCTGGCGCGAGGGCTGCGACGCGAGGACGTCGTCGCGGTGGTGATGGAACGCACCCCGGACTGGATGGCCGCCGTCCTGGCGATCTTCAAGGCCGGTGGCGTCTACCTGCCCATCGAGCCGCACTTTCCCGGCGACCGCATCGCGGCCGTGCTCTCCCGCGCCGAGTGCCGACTCGTCCTGACCGAGCCGGGCAGCACCACCACCCTCGACCAGGCCCTGACCTCCGTGCCCGGGGTCCGCACGCTCCTCGTCGACGCGGCCTGCCGGGAGCCCCGTGCCGAGGACGATCTCGGCGTCGACGTCGCGGCGGACCAGCTCGCCTACATCTACTTCACCTCCGGCTCGACCGGTGAGCCCAAGGGGGCGATGTGCGAGCACGCGGGAATGCTCAACCACCTCTACGCCAAGATCGACGACCTCGGCATCGGCGAGGGCCAGGTGGTCGCCCAGACAGCGCCCCAGTGCTTCGACATCTCGCTGTGGCAACTGGTCTCCGCCCTGCTGGTCGGCGGGCGCACGCTGATCGTCGAGCAGGAGGTGATCCTGGACGCCGAGCGGTTCCTCGACAGGATCGTCGACGGCCGGGTCGCCGTGCTCCAGGTGGTGCCGTCGTACCTCGAGGTCCTGCTGTCCTGCCTGGAGCAGCGCCCCCGTCGGTTCCCGGACCTGCGCTGCGTGTCGGTCACCGGCGAGGCGCTGAAGAAGGAGCTCGCGGAGCGCTGGTTCGCGGTCCAGCCCGGCATCAAGCTGGTCAACGCCTACGGGCTGACCGAGACCTCCGACGACACCAACCACGAGGTCATGGACCGGGTCCCGGACCGCGACAGGGTCCCGCTCGGCCGCCCCGTGGGCAATGTGCGCGTCTACGTCGTCGACGAGCACCTGTCACCCGTGCCGCTCGGCGCACCCGGTGCGATCGTCTTCTCCGGGGTGTGCGTGGGACGCGGGTACGTCAACGATCCCGAGCGGACCCGGCTGGCCTACCTGGACGATCCGCACCGCGAGGGCGAACGGCTCTACCGGGGCGGGGACTTCGGCCGCTGGCTGCCGGAGGGCAAGCTGGAGTTCCTCGGACGCCGGGACACCCAGGTCAAGATCCGCGGTTTCCGCATCGAGATCGGCGAGATCGAGAACACGCTGCTGCGTGTGCCCGGTGTCCGCGACGGTGCCGTGGTGGTCGCCGAGCGGGCCGACCGGAGCAGGCACCTGGTGGCGTTCTACACCGGTCCGCGGCCGCTCGGGGCGGACGTCCTGCGCAACCGGCTCGGTGAGTCGCTGCCCGGGTACATGGTCCCCTCGGCCTTCCACTGGCGGGAGAGCCTGCCGCTGACCGCCAACAGCAAGATCGACCGCAGGCGGCTGGTGGAGCTCGCCGCGGAGCTCCACGTGGTGGACGACGACCGCCAGGCGCCGGCCACGCCGACGGAGCACCGGCTGGCGGCCGCCTGGGCGCAGGTGCTCGGCGTCCCGCGGGAGGAGATCGACCGACGGGACCACTTCTTCGACCGGGGAGGCACCTCGCTGTCCGCGGTGAAGCTGGCGATCGTCCTGGACCGTGCGGTGTCCCTCAAGGACGTGACCGGCCATCCGGTCCTCGCCGATCTGGCCCGGCTCGTCGACGGCCGGTGCGAACGGCGCGCCGGGCTGCTGCAGCCGCTGTCGCCGCCGCACGGGGCGCAGGGCGCCGCGCTGGTGTGCTTCCCCTACGCGGGCGGCCACGCGGTGAACTTCCAGCCGCTGGCCGGGGCGCTGCGGGACGGCGGGCCGGCGGTCTACGCCGTGGAGCTTCCCGGGCACGACCCGGCGGCCGAGAGCGAGCCGTTCGCGCCCCTGGAGGAGGTCGTCGAGCAGGTCGTCGCCGAGATCACCCGACTCGGCCTCGGTGACGTCCTGCTGTGGGGGCACTCCTCGGGGAGCGCGTTCGCCGTGGAGGCGGCCAGGAGGCTGGAGGGCCTCGGGGTGCGCGTCCGGCGGGTGTTCCTCGGCGCGCAGCTGCTCGGGGACCCCGCCGACCGGCGCGCCGCCGTCGACGGACTGAGCGTACTGAGCGATGCGGAGATCGCCGCACGGCTGAGCGCCGGCCACGGGCCGGCCGGGCTCGATGAGCTGGACCCGCGGCGCCTCGAGCGCATCGGCGCGGCCTACCGGCACGACTGCGCGTCGGCACACCGCTACCTCGCCGGCGTCCGGGACACCCCGCCGGCCCCGAAGCTGACCGCGCCGGTCACCGTCGTCGTCGCCGGCGACGATCCGAGTACGGCGGAGTTCCGGCAGCGGTACCTCGACTGGCAGGTCCTGGCCGAACACGTCGACCTCCATGAGCTCCCCGACGGCGGCCACTACTTCCTGCGTACCCGTCCGGCCGAGGCGGCGCGGGCCGTGCTGAGCGCCGCCGGACTGCCGGCTTCCCGGTGAGGCGAGAGACGAAAGGACACACGATGCGGATCACATCCCCGGCGCCTCGGCTCGAGGTGCAGTTGGAACCCGGCCGACCACCGCTGTTGCGGGCCGAGGCAGCCGGCGACGCGGCGGGCTGGGCGGCCGAGCACCGGGCCGCGCTGCGCGAGGCGGTCGCCGAGCACGGGTCGGTCCTGGTGCGCGGCCTCGGGCTGCGCGACGCGGCCGGGACCGGTGCCGTCTTCCGGCGGCTGGCCGGCGACCTGATGGCCGAGACGGAGTCGTTCGCGCCCCGGCGGGCCCACGGCGACGGCGTGTACTCCTCGACCAAATGGCCGCCCAACCAGCAGATGTGCATGCACCACGAGCTGAGCTACACCCTCGAGTTCCCCGGGCTGATGCTCTTCGCGTGCCTCGTCGCGCCCGCCGAGGGCGGCGCGACCGCACTGGCCGACTCGGTGGCCGTGCTCGACGCGCTGCCGGCCGGGCTGGTCGAGCGGTTCGAGAGGGAGGGCTGGCTGCTCACCCGCAATTACAACGACGAGATCGGGGCGTCCTTCGCCGAGGCGTTCGGCACGGAGGACCGCGGCGCCGTGGAGAGCTACTGCCGCGCCCACGCGATCGACGTCGAGTGGCAGCCGGACGGCGGGCTGCGCACCAGGCAGCGCCGCAGCGCGGTGGTGCGCCACCCGGTGAGCGGCAGGCGCTGCTGGTTCAACCAGATCGCCTTCCTCAACGAGTGGACGCTCGCGGCGGAGGTGCGCGAGTACCTGGTGGACGTCTACGGCGCCGACGGCCTGCCGTTCAACACCCGCTACGGCGACGGCGATCCGGTCGGGGAGGACGTCGTCCAGCTGATCAACGAGGTCTACCAGGCGCACACCGTGCGCGAGCCGTGGCAGGCCGGCGATCTGCTGATCGTCGACAACGTCCGCACCGCCCACAGCAGGGAGCCGTTCGAGGGGCCGCGCGAGGTCCTCGCCGCGCTGGCGGACCCGGTACGCCTGTCCGACTGCTCGCCGACCGTCACACCGGCGGGCCGATGAGCACCGCCCGTCCCACCGCGAGGGAGTCCGCCATGCCGTCCGAGCCGATCAGCGTGCCGCCGTTCGCCGTGATCCCCGGCGCCCAGGTCCAGCAGGTGCTGCGCGGGCGCGAGAAACAGGTCGTCGAGCTGGTCGAGGAGACCTACCGGCTGCACGGCGCCGGCGACTCGGTGAACCCGCCGTCCTACTTCCTGCGCTTCCCCGACCGCCCGTCCTCCCGGATCATCGCGCTGCCGGCCTCGATCGGCGGGCAGGTACGGGTGGACGGCCTCAAGTGGATCTCCAGTTTCCCGGGGAACGTCGCCGCCGGCATCCCGCGGGCCTCGGCCGTGCTGATCCTCAACGACCACGAAACCGGCTATCCGTTCGCCTGCCTGGAGAGCTCGATCATCAGCGCCACCAGGACGGCGGCGTCGGCGGCGCTGGCGGCGGACGCGCTCAGCCGCCACCGGCAACGCCCGACGCGCGTGGGGTTCTTCGGTACGGGCCTGATCGCCCGCTACATCCACACCTTCCTGGCCGGCACCGGCTGGTCGTTCGACGAGATCGGTGTGCACGACCTGTCCCCGGACAGCGCCGCCGGCTTCCGCGGATACCTGGAGCAGTCGGGCGCCCCCGGCCGGATCACCGTGCACGACGGCGCCGAGCAGCTGATCCGCTCCAGCGACCTGGTGGTCTTCGCCACCATCGCGGGTCAGCCCCATGTCCACGACATGTCCTGGTTCCAGCACAACCCGCTGGTGCTGCACGTGTCCCTGCGGGACCTCGCACCCGAGATCGTGCTGGCCTCGACCAACATCGTCGACGACGTCGAGCACTGCCTGCAGGCCGACACCTCACCGCACCTGGCCGAACAGCGCACGGGCGCCCGCGACTTCCTGAACGGCACCCTGGACGACGTGCTGGCCGGCCGGGTGAGGCTGCCGGACGACCGACCGCTGGTGTTCTCGCCCTTCGGCCTCGGGGTGCTCGACCTGGCGGTCGGCAAGTACGTCTACGACGAGGTGGCCCGCTCGGGCCGGTTGCACGTCGTCGAGGACTTCTTCCACGAACTGCGCCGGTACGGATAGGCGCTGCACCGATCGAAGCCCGGAACACCCGCGGTTCCGCTCCGCAGAGGGAGACCCGAATGCCCGTCATCTCCGTGCCCCAGGCGTACAACGAGGAGGAACTCTACGTCGACCTCCGGTCGGTTTTCGGCCAGTCGCTCTTCCTCAAGTGCGAGGGCTTCAACTTCGCCGGCTCGATCAAGCTGAAGGCCGCGAACGAGATGGTGGAGGCCGCGGAGCGGGAGGGAGTCCTGAAGCCGGGTTCCGTCCTGGTCGAGTCGTCGTCCGGGAACCTGGGCGTGGCACTGGCCCTCATCGCGGCCAACAAGGGCTACCAGTTCCTGTGTGTGACGGACTCCCGCTGCAACCTGTCGAGCAGGCTGCTGATGGAGGCCCTGGGCAGCCGGGTGCACACCATCGTCGAACCGGATCCCAAGACCGGTTTCCTCGGCGCACGGCTCAACTGCGTGCGGGCCCTGTGCTCCACCGACGACCGGTACGTGTGGCTCAGCCAGTACACCAATCCCTCCAACTGGAAAGCGCACTTCCGCACCACGGCGCCGGCGATCGCCCGCCAGTTCCCGCGGCTGGACGTGCTGTTCGTCGGGGCCGGTACCACCGGGACGCTGATGGGGTGCGCCCGGTTCTTCCGCCGGTGGCACCGGCGGGTGCGGATCGTCGCGGTGGACAGCGCCGGCTCGGTCTCGTTCGGCGGCCCACCCGGCCGCCGGATGATCCCCGGCCTGGGCATGAGCGTCCGCCCGCCGTTGCTCGACGAGTCCTACGTGGACGAGGTCGTACGGGTCGAGGAAGTGGACACCATCCGGACCTGTCACCGTCTGGTCAGGCACGGATTCCTGTTCGGTGGCTCCACCGGCACGGTGGTCAGCGGCGCGATGAGCTGGCTGGCCCGGAACGACGCGCGGGACGCCACGGCCGTGGCCATCGCGCCGGACCTCGGCGAGCGCTACCTCGACACCATCTACCAGACCACCTGGCTCCGGGACGTCTACGGGGACGATGTGCTCAAGTACGCGTTCACCCCGCCGTGAGCACCCCTGCCGCACCGGAGGGGAGGAGCCTCACGGCAGGGCGAACGGGGGTGCTCCGGCGGACGGGCCGCACCGGCCCGGAGATCGTTCAGCCGCGGAACTCCGGCTTGCGCTCGGGGCTCGCCTCCGCCAGGGCCCGGGTGACCTCCTCGACGCCGCCGCGCAGGCCGTAGACCGGGGTGTCGGGCTGCTGGCGCCAGGAGTCGTCGATGCCGCCCGCGTCGACCGTGTCGAAGCCGAGTTCGTCGATGAGGGCGCGGACCTTCGCCTTCGCCGCCTCGTCGTCGCCGGCCACCGGCAGGGCGATGCGGTCGGGGTCTCCGGCGGGGCGCGGGCGGTCCAGGATGTCCTGGGCGTAGGTGCCGTTGAACGCCTTGATCACGGGGTGGCCGATCTGGCGCTCCGTCCAGCGGCTCTCGGTGATGCCCTCGTCCTCGATCGCGGCGATCCGGCCGTCTCGCTGCTGCGGGTAGTAGTTGCCGGTGTCGATGACCGCCGCACCCTCGGCCGCCTCGTCCAGCAGGCCCTTCGGCAGGTCCGGTACCGCCTTCACCGGGATCGTGACGACCACGACCTCGGCTCCGCGTGCGGCTTCCTCGACCGTGACGGGGTTCGCGCCGGTCTCCTCGGCCAGGGCCGTGAGCGTGTGCGGGCCGCGGGAGTTGGCCACCGAGACCTCGTGTCCGAGTGCGGTGAGCCGCCGGGTGAGGTTGCCGCCGATGTTGCCGGCGCCGATGATTCCGATCTTCATGACAGGGCCCTTTCAGAACGAGACACGATTCCATGCATGTGCATGGGTTCGTCGGGTCTCAACCCTGTGCCGCCGCACCCTATTCCGGACCACCCGCCGAACGGGTGCCCGTCCCCCGCTTCACACGCGAACGGGACCGGGGGCGCCCCCGCGGGCGCCCCCTCTCGCGCACGTCACTTGTTCAGGTACGACCAGAACTCGTCGAAGGACATCACCCGGTCCCCGTTGAGGTCCCGGCTGTTGATGATGGCCTGGGCGACGGACTGGGTGACGTTCCAGTCGCCTTCCTGGGTGAGGGCGGCCCTGAACTCGACCGCGGTGATGAAGCCGTCACCGTCCGTGTCGATCCGCTGGAAGTGCTTGCGTGCTTCGTCGATGTCCGCCACCGAGCCGCCCCTTTTCGTCGTACCTTGCAGTCCTACTGACGGAGGTCAGATTAACGGCCCTGGTGAGCGCGGAGTGCGGCGACCACCCACGCGAACTCCTCCTCGTACGACGGCTGCGCCCCGAGCCCGTTCACGACGGCCGACAAGTGCCGGTACCGGGCGACCCGTTCGTTCGCCGCCGCCGTCAGCCGCTCCAGTGCGGCGGCCCGGTCGGCGTCACCGAGGAGGCCGCGCAGGGTCTCCTCGGCCTCGGGGGCGTCGGGGGCGACGCCCTTGCGCAGGGCCTCCCCCGCGAGCTGCACCAGGCGGCTCATGAACCACAGGGAGGTGCCCGCCGGGACCTCGGGCCCGCGGTCGGCCGCGTTGAGCTCGACCATCCTGCGCATCAGCGTCCGGAACCGCGGGTCCTGGATCAACTCGGCCAGCTCCATCCAGGCGTCGACCTGCTCGGGCGTGGGGTCGTCCGGCAGTTCGGCGGCGTGGAAGCGCAGCCGGGTGCGGATGTCGGGGTCGACGGTGTCGAGGCCGTCGAAGACCTCCGCCAGGAACTCCTCGACGATCCGCCTGCGCTCGGCCGCCGACAGCCGTGCCAGTTTGTTCATCAGGGTCATCTCCTCCGCGGTGGAGCCGCGTCGCGCCACGGTCGACAGCACCGCACGGGTCACTCTCAGCGAGCGGATCTGGGCGTCCAGCGCGGCCACGTGCGCGGCCGCGACCTGCGCGACCGTGGTCTCCCCGGCCAGCACCCCGCGTACGGCGTCCAGGCCGAGGCCCAGTTCGCGCAGGGTGCGGATCAGCTCCAGGCGGGCGGCGGCCTCGGCGTCGTAGAGGCGGTAGCCGCCCGCGGAACGGGTGACCGGGGTCAGCACCCCTTCGTCCGACCAGTAGCGGATCGTGCGCACGGTCAGTCCGGTGGCCCGGGCCAGTTCGCCGATGGTGAAGAGTCCGGTGCCGTCGTCGATCATGTCTGCGAGTCTGGGCCTTCCAGTGGGTGGAGACTCAAGCGGCGGTGTACGCGAGGAGTGCCGTGGAGACGTTGAGGGACATCGTGGACGCGGCGGCACGGGGCGTCTTCCCACCGGCGGACGGCGGTACGACGGTCGTGCCGCAGCACTCCCCGAGGGACGCCGGCGTGCTGTCCTTCACGGCGCACTCCGTCGTCTTCACGGACGAGGACCCGCGGTGGGTGTACGAGACGCTGGCGGCGGTGGAGTGCGACGGACTGGCCGCGTCCATGCACCCGCGGTTTCTGGCGGCCTTCATGGAGCGGACCGGGCGCACGACGGAGACCGTCGACGCGATGCTCGTCGGTACGCCCCTGCCGGGTGAACCGCCGCTCGCGCTGACGGAGGTCGAGGACGCCGGGCATCCGCGCGCGGTCTACGCCCGCCGGCGCCGTGACGAGGTGCGCGTCTGGACGGCTCGGGGCGGGGTGCTGGTGGTGGGGCGCGGGATCGCCGGCCGGCTGGAGGTGTCGGTCGAGGTGGACGGGGACGTACGGCACCGGGGGCTGGGGCGCTCGCTGGTGACCGCGGCCCGTCACCTCGTCGGCGAGCCGCTGTGGGCGCAGGTGGCCCCGGGGAACGCCCGCAGCATGCGGGCGTTCCAGGCGGCCGGTTACCGTCCGGTCGGAGCCGAGGCCCTGCTCAGTGCCAGGCCTCGTAGTGCGGGTTGCTCTGACAGCCGCTCATGATCTCGACCTTGGTGGTCTTGTTCACCGGGCAGACGCCGATGACGTACTTCCGGTCGATCCCGCCGGGGAAGGCGACCTCGACCTGGTCGGCCCATTTGTGGGTGTCGCCGATGGTCTTGTTGACGTCGATGCCGCCCGGGGCGTCGATGTAGTAGTTGTAGCCGGACTTCCACCACGTCTTGTACAGGTCGTGGTCGTACGTCGTGGACACGTAGGGCGAGGGCTGGTTGACCAGGACGTACTTCTCGATGTCGTACTGCCCGTTGAGGACGTCCTTGGGGCGGAAACCCTCCTCGAAGACGATCGAGGGGCCGCGGCCGTCGGCGCGGTAGAGCGTGCCGCAGCTCTTGCGCCAGACCGGCTGGGGGGTGATGCGGCCCACGTCGACGCGGCGGTCGGCGGCGGCCTTGATGCGGTCCTCGAACTGCACCGGGCAGTCGCGGGGTTCGGCGGCGGCCTTCACGAAGGCGGGAGCGGCGGCCGGGGCGGCGGCCTGGGCGGTCTCCGGGGCGGTGGCGGCGGTCGTCGCCAGGACGGCGGAGAGCGACATGACGGCGGCGACGGCACGCCGCCGCAGACGGGTTGTGATCATGCCGAGCACCTTCGCCGGTCGACGGCGGCGCGTCGGGGATCATCACCCGTACGGCGGCGTGTCACCTGACCCGCCGTCAGCGGAAGATGCCGGTGTGGCCGAGCGAGTAGCGGCCCGGCTGCGGGTAGACGGCGAGGCCGTGCGGGCCGCTGCCGACCGGGATGCGGGCCAGCTGGGTGCCGGTGCGGGTGTCGATGGCGTACACCTCGTCGTCGTAACGACCGGACAGCCACAGCACCTTGCCGTCCGCCGAGACGCCGCCCATGTCGGGGCTGCCGCCGTCGGGCAGGTGCCACTTCTTGGTGAGCCTGTTCTGGGTGAAGTCGAAGACGGAGACGCTGCCCTCGCCCCGGTTGGACACGTACATCTCGCGGGAGTCGCGGCCGACGTAGAGGCCGTGGCAGCCCTTGCCGGTGTGCAGGAGGGTGGGCTCGGTGAACTTGTCGCCGTCCAGGACCCACATGCCGTCGGCCATCATGTCCGCGATGTAGAACCGCTTCCCGTCCGGCGAGATCTTCACGTCCTGCGGCATCGCGCCCTCGAAGGGCAGCTTCATCTGGCCGACGACCTTCATCTTCTCGGTGTCGACCTTGAGGAGTTCGCCGCTGAACTCGCAGGAGACGATGAAGTAGCGGCCGTCGAGGGAGAAGTCGGCGTGGTTGACGCCGTAGCAGGTGACCGGCTCCGTCCTGACCTGCTTCATGGTGTGCGGGTCGCGGAAGACGAGTTCGCGGTCGAGGGAGGCCATGACGACGGCGTACCTGCCGTTGGGCGTGAAGTAGAGGTTGTACGGGTCGTGCACCTCCACCTCCTGGCCCGCCTTGCCGGTCTTGGGGTCGATGGGGGTGAGGGTGTGGCCCCGGTTGTTGTTGACCCAGAGGGTCTTCAGGTCCCACGAGGGCACGACGTGCTGGGGCTGGCGGCCGACGGGGATGGTCTCGATCACCTCGTACGTCTTCGGGTCGATGACGGAGACGGTGTCGGACTCGGTGTTGGGGACGTAGACCCGGGAGGGGAAGTCCTTGACCACCGGGGAGAGCCGGTTCGGGCGGTCGGCGGCGTAGACGTCCTTGGGGTCGAGGACGGGGGGCATGCCGGGCAGGCCTTGGACGGTCTTCCGCTGCGGGACGGGCACGGCGGCCCGGGAGGCCGTGACCGCGCTCTCCTTACCGTCCTTGGACTGCGTGCCGCAGGCGGCGAGTACGGCGAGGGCGGCGCCCGCGAGCAGGGTGCTTGCGACGAGGTTCCGGTGCATCAGCTGAGCAGCTCCGTGGTGGTGACCGCGCGCAGACCGCGGCGGTGCAGTTCGGCCAGGACGGCGGGGAGCGCGGCGACCGTGTCCGCGTACCCGAAGTGCAGGCTCACGACGGATCCGTTGCGGATCGTGTCGAGGACCGTGCGGGCGACGGCGGGGCCGCCGGGGGACGTGAAGTCGAGGGAGTCGACGTCGTAGGAGAGGACGTGCGGGTAGCCGGCACGGCGGGCCAGGGCCTCGACGGTCGGGGAGGCGCGGGCGGCGCGGGAGGGGCGGAACCAGGTGCCGATGGATCCGGTGAGCCGGCGCAGCCGTTGCGCGCACGCGACGATCTCCCGCTCCGCCTCCGCCGCGGGCAGGGCGTTGACGGCGAGGTGGCGGTGGGTGTGGTTGCCGAGGTCGTGACCGCCGTCGAGGATGCGGCGGGCGAGTCCGCCGTGCTCCTCCAGCCAGGTCCCCACGGCCACGACGGTGACGCGCGCGCCGTGCCGCTCGGCCTCGTCGAGGAGGGCGCGGGCGGTGGCGGGGTCGCCCTGGCCGTGGAAGGTGAGGGCGACCCGGGGGCGGTCGCGGGGTCCGTGGGTGATCTGCCCGGGGTGGCCGGGATAGGCGCGGGGGGCCGGGGCCGGTCGGGCGGGGACACGGGCGGCCGGTGCGGACGAGGCGGGGGTGTGGCGGGCAGCGGGGCCGGAGGGGGGACCGGCCGGGGTGCACGCGGTCGCGAACGCGCTTCCCGCGACGATCCCGGCACCCGCCCGTAGTGCGGTGCGGCGGTCGGTCGGAGTCACTCGCACCATTTAAGGGGCACAGGGTGAGGAAACGGGTGATTCACCGCCGAACGGAGCGGCCCGTGTTCGGGGAAGCGGTCAGGGACCCGGCGGCATCACGGCGACGTCCCGCTGCCGAGCGTCGGCCCGAGGGCGGCTCCGATGCCCTCGGAGACGAGGCGAGGAGCTTCCTGCCGCGGCTTCCCCGGCGATCCGGGACACAACAAGCGTGCTCCCGTGGGAAGTTGCACGGCGGGGAGCGGCAGCGGTCGGCCGGTGCCGTCTCTCAGCGTTCCGGCACCCGCATCTCGAACCACGTCGTCTTCCCCCGTGGCAGCAGGTCGACCCCCCACCGGTCGGCCAGCTTGTCGACGAGGAAGAGTCCCCGGCCGCTGACGTCCATCTCCTGGACCGGCATGAGACAGGGCAGTCCGCGGGAGGGATCGCGGACCTCGACGCGGATCCAGCCGCGTCGGCGGCGCATCCGGAGACCGAAGACGCGGGCGCCGGTGTGGCGGACGGCGTTGCCGACGAGTTCCGAGACGAGCAGGACGGCGTCCTCGGTCGTCTTGGGGCTGAGCTGCCATTGACGGAGGATGACGACCTGGGCGAGCCGACGGGCGGTGGCGGCGGACTCGGGGCGGGACGGCAGTGGAACCTCCGCCTCCGTCGGGTTGCCGAAGAGTTCCAGCGCCTTGAGCGCCCGTTCGTCCTCGACCGCAGGCGACCAGCGTGCCGCGGCCACACGCGCGTGCCCCCGCGGCTGTTCGAAACCCTCCAGCCCCGCCATGCCCCCATCATGGCCGTCCGGGGAGTCCCGCGTGGCGGTTCCGGGGGAATACACCCCCTGGAAGGCCTCATTCCGCACGATTCCATCGGCATATGCCGTCGGCAGTTCGGAGTCTGCCACACCCTCACTGACCTGCAATGACGGCTCATCCGGAGGCAATCGACAGGCTCCCTCGACAAGGCAGGCTTAAGGTCGTTTTAAGGTTCCCATAAACCGCCCCATCGAGGGACCCGGATGAGACATCCCGTCAATTGCAAGTCTTTCGGTGCGGTTCACGCGGTGAGATTCACGTGACCCTGCGCCAGGGGCGAACTCACAGGAACTTCGCCTTCCCCGGCCCCTCCTCCACGAAGCTGCGCATGCCGATCTCGCGGTCGGCGGTGGCGAACAGGCCCGCGAACCAGTTCCGCTCCACGGCGAGGCCCGTCTCGATGTCCGTCTCCAGGCCGGTGTCGATCGACTCCTTGGCCGCGCGCAGCGCGATCGCCGGCCCCTGCGCCAGCTTCGCCGCCCACGCGTGCGCCTGCGTGTACACCTCGTCGGCCGGCACCACCCGGTCCACCAGGCCGAGCGTCAGCGCCTCGTCCGCCTTCACCATGCGGCCCGTGAAGATGAGGTCCTTCGCCTTGGAGGGGCCGACCAGCCGTGCCAGGCGCTGGGTGCCGCCCGCGCCGGGAATCAGGCCGAGCAGGATCTCGGGCTGGCCCAGCTTCGCGTTGTCCGCGGCGATCCGGAAGTCCGCGCACAGCGCCAGCTCGCAGCCGCCGCCCAGTGCGTAGCCGGTCACGGCCGCCACCACCGGCTTGGGGATGCGGGCCACCGCCGTGAAGGACTCCTGCAGGGCGCGGGCGCGCAGGACCATCGCCGTGTGGTCCATGGCCTGCATCTCCTTGATGTCCGCGCCCGCCGCGAACACCTTCTCGCCGCCGTAGATCACCACGGCGCGGACGTCGTCACGACGGCCGGCCTCCTCGGCCAGTTCCTTCAGCCGGTCCTGCGTGGCGACGTCCAGCGCGTTCATGGGCGGGCGGTCGAGTCGCAGTGTGCCGACGCCCTCGGAGACTTCGAGATTCACGGTCATGGAGGCAGGTTAACGGGCACTAACGGCGAAGGGCCCGGTGCCGTCCGTCACAGCACCGGGCCCGATCGTCGAGGAGCGACTACTTGGTCCACTCCGCCCACGACATGTTCCAGCCGTTGTAGCCGTTGGACGGCTCCACCGTCGGGTCGGTGGAGTTCTTCACGACCACCACGTCACCGACGATCGACTGGTTGAAGAACCACGCGGCCGGCACGCCGCTGTCGTAGCCGCCGCGCACGTCCCGCAGGCCGATGCAGCCGTGGCTGGCGTTGTAGTTGCCGAAGGCGTCCCCGCCCCAGTAGTTGCCGTGCACGAAGGTGCCGGAGTCGGTCAGGCGCATGGCGTGCGGGACGTCCTTGATGTCGTACTCGCCGTCGTAGCCGACCGTGTCGCCGTTCATACGGGTCACCGTGAACTTCTGGCTGATGACCATCTGGCCGTTCCAGGTGGCGTAGCCGGGCTTGCCGGTGGTGACCGGGATGGTCTTGACGACCTTGCCCTCCCGCATCACCTTCATCGTGTGCTTCTTGGCGTCCACGACGGACACCTGGTTGCGGCCGATGGTGAAGGAGACGGTCTTGGACTGCTTGCCGTAGACGCCCTTGCGGCCTTCGACACCGTCGAGGTTGAGCTTCACCGTGACCTTGGTGCCGGCCTTCCAGTACTGCTCGGGGCGGAAGTCGAGGCGGTCGTTGCCGAACCAGTGACCCTGGACGTCGACGGCCGGCTCGGTCTTGACGGTGATGGCCCGCTCGACGTCGTCCGGGTTCGTGATGCCCCGGGTGAAGCGGACCGAGAACGGCATGCCGACGCCGACCGTGGAGCCGTCCTCCGGCGTGAAGTTGCCGATGAAGGTGTTCTCCGGGGTCAGCGTGGTGAAGCTCGCGTCCTCGGCGGCCGTACGGCCCTCGGAGTCCTTCGCGACCGCGTGCACCTGGTACTTCGTCGCCGCGGCCAGATGCGTGCTCGGCGTCCAGCCGGCTCCGTCCGCGGTGATCGTGCCCGGGACCGCGGTGCCCTTGTCGTCCTTGACGGTGACCTCGGTCAGCTTGCCCTTGGTGGCGGTGACCTTGAGGACTCCGCTGGTGTCGACGTCGCTGGCGCCGGTCTTCGGCGCGATGCTGACGACCGCCTCCGACTGCCCGCTCTGCGCGGTGGCGGAGCCGGACGCTTCCTTGCCCTTCGCGTTCTGCGAGCCGGAGTCCGAGTCCCCACTCCCGCCGCAGGCCGTCACGGCCAGCAGCAGCCCTCCGACGATCAGCGCCAACCCCTTGTTGCGGCCGCGCGAGCGCCCGCCAACCGATGCCCCCGATATCGGACGCACGTCCACGTTCCTTCTCCCCTCCCCCGGGCCGGTCAGGCCCGCGCGCCGGCGCGTCCCCAGCGCTGCGCGCATATTAACCACAAGGTCAGCGGCATCGGCGGCCCCCAAATGTCACCGTTCCGTCCCAACTTCGACCTTGGGAGGAAAGGTTCACTCCACCGCGCTGCCCGCGACCCACTCCTCCCACCCCATGTTCCAGCCCCCCAGGCCGTTGTCGGGAGCGACCTTCTTGTCCTTGCTGCGGACGACCTCGACGACGTCACCGATGAGACTGCGGTCGAAGAACCAGCCCGCGGGCGTGTCCGAGCCGCCGCCCTTCACGTCCCTCAGGCCCACGCAGCCGTGGCTGACGTTGGTCCGGCCGAAGACGTCGCTGTCCGCCCAGTAGTTGCCGTGCAGGAAGGTGCCGGAATCGGTCAGCCGCATGGCGTGCGGCACGTCCGGGATGTCGTACTCGCTCTTGCCGTTCTTCTTCTTGAAGCCGACCGTGGCGCCGTTCATCCGGGTCAGCTCGAACATCTCCGTGACCACCATCTTGCCGTTGTACGTCGTCGTCTTGCGCGCCCCGGCGGTGATGGGCACGGTGGCGATCAGCTCGCCCTCACGGCGCACCTGCATCATGTGCCTCTTGGCGTCCACGACGGAGACCTGGTGCCGGCCGACGGTGAAGGTGAACGTCTTCTCCTGGATCCCGTAGACGCCGGGCGCGCCCTCGACGTCCCGGAAGCGCAGCGCGACGGTGACCTCGGTGCCGGGCTGCCAGTAGCGCTCCGGGCGGAAGTCGAGGCGGTCCCTGCCGAACCAGTGCGGCCGGATCTCCACGGCCGGCTCGGCGGTGACCTCCACGGCGCTCTCGACGGCGGCCAGGTTCTCGATCTCCCGGTTGAACTCCAGGGACACGATCATCCCGGTGCCCACGGTGGACCGGTGCTCGGGCGTGACGTAGCCGATGAACCGCTCCTTGGGGACGTACGTGGTGAACGCGGTGCGACGGGCCGAGCGACGGCCCTCGCGGTCGATCGCCACCGCGTCGACCGTGTAGCGGGCGGCGAGCGCGAGCCGGTCCTCGGCCGGGCGCCAGCTCATACCGTCCGCGGAGATCTCGCCCGGGACCGGGGTCTCCTGCGCGTCCTGCGACCTGACCACGCTCACCGACTCCAGGCGCCCGTGCGGCACCCGGACCCTGAGCTGCTGCCCGGGGCGCACCTCCCTGGTGCCGTCCTCCGGCGTGACACGGATGACGTTCTCGGGCGCCGGTGGCTTCCCGAGCATCCGGTCGCGCTCGCCGGGGCCGTCCCCGGTGCAGCCGGCGGCTCCCGCCAGCAGTCCTGCCCATGTCATGACGGCGGCCAGAGCGGCCCCCGCGCGCCGCGCGCGCCGTTGTACGTGCCTCACGCGGTGCCCAACGACGGCCCCGCTCCGGGGAAACGTGAGTGCGAGGCACGCTCTGGGCAGAACAGGGGGGAGGACGACGCTACGGGGAGCCGCGGCCGGGACGCCGTACGCCCTTGGCCCGCGTCGTGCCATGAGCCGCGGGAGGCGGAACGGTGTCCAGCGCAGCCGAGCAGGAGACGGTGACGGAGCAGCGTACGGCCGCCTCCGCCGTCGTGAACGGGGCACCGCGCAGGACGCCCGGCGTCCCCGTGTGGCCGGGCGCGCCCATGCCGCTCGGCGCCCGCTTCCGGGTGGGTCCGGACGGCGTCGCGGGCACCAACTTCGCGTTGTGGGCGGGCGGCGCGGAGGCCGTCGAGCTGTGCCTGTTCGACGAACAGGGCCGGGAGACCCGCGCCCGGCTCACCGAGCTCACCCACGAGATCTGGCACGGTTTCGTCCCCGGGGTGATGCCCGGACAGCGCTACGGCTATCGGGTGCACGGCCGCTGGGACCCGTGGACCGGCGGACGCTGGAACCCCGCGAAGCTGCTCCTGGACCCGTACGCGAGGGCCGTGGACGGGGACTTCACGCTGCCGCCGGAGGTGTACGGGCACGTCCGCGACTGGCCCCAGCAGCAGGTCGCGGACACCGTGCGCGACGAACGGGACTCGGCGCCGTTCGTCCCGAAGGGCGTCGTCGTCCACGATGACGACGACTGGGCCGACGACCGCCGCCCGAAGACCCCGTGGGCGGACTCGGTGATCTACGAGCTGCACGTGCGCGGCTTCACCCGGCTCCACCCGGAGATCCCCGAGGAACTGCGCGGCACCTACGCCGGACTGGCGCACCCGGCGGCCGTCGAGCACCTGGTGAGGCTGGGCGTCACGGCGGTCGAGCTGCTGCCGGTGCACCAGTTCGCCCACGAGGACCACCTGCTGCGCAGGGGGCTGCGCAACTACTGGGGCTACAACTCCATCGGCTACTTCGCCCCGCACGCCGCGTACGCCTCCTCCGGGACGACCGGTCAGCAGGTCGGCGAGTTCAAGCGGATGGTGCGCGCGCTGCACGCGGCCGGGATCGAGGTCATCCTCGACGTGGTCTACAACCACACGGCGGAGGCCGGCGAGCTCGGGCCCATGCTGTCGCTGAAGGGCATCGACAACCGCGGCTACTACCGCCTCCAGCCGGACGCCCGCCGGTACGCCGACTACACGGGCTGCGGCAACACCCTGCACGTGGTCCAGCCGCACGTCCTGCGCCTGATCACCGACTCGCTGCGCTACTGGGTGACGGAGATGGGGGTGGACGGCTTCCGCTTCGACCTGGCGGCGGCCCTGGCCCGCTCCATGCACGACGTGGACATGCTGTCCCCTTTCCTCGCGGTCATCGCGCAGGACCCCGTCCTGCGGCGGGTGAAACTGATCGCCGAGCCGTGGGACGTCGGCGCGGGCGGCTACCAGGTGGGGGCGTTCCCTCCCCTGTGGACGGAGTGGAACGACCGCTACCGCAACGCCGTGCGGGACTTCTGGCGGCACGCGCTGCCGGACGTACGCGAGATGGGGTACCGGCTGTCGGGCTCCAGCGACCTGTACGCCTGGGGCGGACGACGCCCCTACGCGTCCGTCAACTTCATCACCGCGCACGACGGTTTCACCCTGCGCGACCTGGTCTCCTACGAGCGCAAGCACAACGAGGCCAACGGGGAGGGCAACCGCGACGGCACGGACGACAACCGCGCGTGGAACTGCGGGACGGAGGGGGAGACGGACGACGAGGGCGTACGGGCGCTGCGGCGACGGCAGCTGCGCAACCTGCTGACGACGCTGCTGCTCTCCACGGGGGTGCCGATGCTGGTCGCGGGCGACGAGCTGGGGCGCACCCAGCGGGGGAACAACAACGCGTACTGCCAGGACAACGAGCTGAGCTGGGTGGACTGGGGGCTGCTGGACGACCCCGGCTGGAAGGCCCTGTTCGACCTGACCTCCCGCCTGATAGCCCTGCGGCACCGGCATCCCGTCCTGCGCCGCCGGGCCTTCTTCTCCGGGCGGGCGCACTCGGCGGACGGGCTGCGGGACCTGGCCTGGTTCACGGCTCGGGGCACGGAGATGACGGAAGGCGACTGGTACGCCCCCGCGGCCACCCTCGGCATGTACCTCTCCGGCCGGGACATCCCCGGCCGGGACGAGCGGGGCGCCCCGATCACCGACGACAGCTTCCTCGCCGTCCTGCACGCGGGGGACCGCCCGGTGAGCTTCGTCCTGCCGGGGCCGCCGTGGGCGGAGCGGTACGAGGTGGTCGTCGACACCTCGAGGGAGGAGCAGGAGGAGACGCCGGGGGTGACGCACCGGGCGGGGGCGGAGGTGACGGTGCCCGCCCGCGCGGTCGTGCTGCTGCGGGTGGCGGCCTGACGCCGCGCCGCCCCCGGCGCTTGGGCCGACCGGGTGACGCCGACGCACGCCGTCGCCCGGGCCCGCGGCGTTCGTGCGGTCGAACGCGCAGGTCGTAGGTCCGACGCCCGAGTCCGGTCGGGCCGAAACTCGGTGGGCGATGTCGGTGGCGGTCCGTAGGCTCGCCGGTGATGCCGACGACACATGCAACCACCGAGGACCGCTCCGCGGTACGGACGTTGCTGCGCCTGTGGCCGTATGTGCGGCCGGTGCGGGTGCGGCTGTTCACGGCCGCTTTCGTCGCGATCGTGGCCTCCTGCACGGGGCTGGTGATCCCGCTCGTCCTGAAGTGGATGGTGGACGGACCGATCGCCGACCGGGACCCGGCGGGCGTGTGGCTGGGCGCGCTGTACCTGCTGTTGCTGGGCGTCGCGGAGGCGGTCCTGTTCGGGCTGCGGCGGTGGCTGGTGGCGCGGCCGCTGTCGCACGTCGAGGCGGAGATGCGGGCGGGTCTGTACCGGCACCTGCAGCGGCTGCCGGTCGCCTTCCACGACCGGTGGGCCTCCGGGCAGCTGCTGTCCCGGGGGACCACGGATCTGATGCTGCTGCGCATGTTCCTGGCCTTCCCGCTGACGTTCCTGCTGGTCAACGGGGTGACGATCCTCGTCGGCGTGGTGATCATGCTGATCCAGGACTGGAGGCTGGGGCTGGTCATCCTCGGTCCGGCGGTGCCGGTCGTGGTCACGTGCGTGGTCTTCGAGAGCCGGTACGCGCGCGTGGCGCGGCGCGCGCAGGACCAGGTGGGGGACCTGACGACGGTCGTCGAGGAGAGCGTGCTCGGGATCCGGATCATCAAGGGGTTCGGACGGCACCGCAGCCAGGCGCGGGTCTTCCGGGAGCTGTCGGAGACTCTGCGCGGGACGGAGCTGAGGAAGGCCCGGCTGCTGGCCACGATCTGGGGGGTCATCGTCACCCTGCCCGAGGTGGCCATCGGGGCGGCGCTGGTGCTGGGGGCGGTGCAGGTGGCGGACGGCGCGTTGTCCGCGGGCACGCTGGTCGCCTTTCTCTCCACCGCTCTCGCCCTGCGGTGGCCCGTCGACTCCATCGGGTTCCTGCTGGCGATGAGTCAGGAGGCCGCAACCGCCACCGAGCGGTACTTCGAGGTGATGGACGCCGAGCCGGAGGACGCGGGCGGGCGCGAGCCGGCGGTGCGGGGCGGGGAGCGCGGCCCGGCGGCCGGTCTGCGGTTCGACGACGTCGTCTTCCGGTATCCGGACGCCGATCCGGGCTCACCTCCCGTCCTCGACCGCGTCGACCTCCACATCCGTCCCGGTGAGTCGATGGCGCTCGTCGGGGCCACCGGCAGCGGCAAGACCACCCTCACCGCCCTGGTCCCCCGCCTGCACGAGGTGACCTCCGGGCGGATCACGCTCGACGGGGAGGACATCACCGCGATGTCCCGCGAGGAGCTGCGGTCCAAGGTCGCCGTCGCCTTCGAGGAGCCCACCCTCTTCTCGGCGAGCGTCGGGGAGAACGTGCTCATGGGCGCCGGCGACACCGCGGGGGCGGCCGAGCTGGAGCGGGCGCTCGGGGTGGCGCAGGCGGAGTTCGTGCACGCGTTGCCGCAGGGCACCGGGACGCAGGTCGGCGAGCAGGGGCTCAGCCTCTCCGGCGGGCAGCGGCAGCGCATCGCGCTCGCCCGGGCCGTCGTGGGCAGGCCCCGCTTCCTCGTCCTGGACGATCCGCTGTCCGCGCTGGACGTGCACACGGAGGCCGCCGTGGAGGCGGCGCTGCGGCAGGTCCTCGCCGACACCACCGCGCTGATCGTGGCCCACCGCCCCTCCACCGTGCTGCTCGCCGACCGCGTCGCCCTGCTGTCGAACGGCCGGATCGCCGCCGTGGGCACCCACCACGACCTGCTGCGCACCAACGCCGAGTACGCCCACCTCATGTCCGGGAGAGAGCCCGGCGAGCCGTTCGGGGAACAGGAGGCCGACCGCCGATGACCACGTCCCCCACGACCTCCTCCCCCACCACCGACGAGGAGGACCGGCCCCGAGCGAAGGACACCGGCGATCCCTTCGACCGGGACGTCCTGCCCACCCCGCCGGGTGCCACGGCGGCGCTGCTGCGCTCGCTGCTCGCCCCGATGAGGGCGCGCGTCGCCCTCACCACCTTCCTCCTGCTGCTCCAGCAGGCGGCCGTGCAGGCCGGCCCGCTGCTGGTGGCGTACGCCATCGACCGCGCCGTACCGGCGTTCCGCGAGGACGACAACGGCCCGCTCGTCGCGGTCGCGGTCGGGTACCTGCTGTGCGCGCTGGCCTCCGGCGGGCTCCAGTACGCCTTCCTGATCGCGTCCGCCCGGGTCAACCAGGACGTGCTGCTGGACCTGCGCGGCCGGATCTTCCGGCACGCACAGGCGCTGAGCATCGACTTCCACGAGCGCTACACCTCGGGCCGGCTGATCTCCCGCTCCACCACCGACGTGGAGTCCCTGCGCGAACTGCTCAGCGAGGGCCTCCAGGAGCTGGTCACGGTCGTCCTGTCCTTCCTCTACATCTCGGCGATGCTGCTCTGGCTGGACCTGGGGCTGGGAGCCGTCGCGGTGGCGTCCTTCGTGCCGCTCCACCTTCTCGTCCGGACCTACCGGCGGCGGGCCGCGCGGGTGTTCCGCGAGCGGTCCACGGCGATCGCGGCCGTGATCGTGAAGTTCGTGGAGACGATGAACGGCATCCGCCCGGTGCGCGCGTTCCGCCGCGAGGCCGTCAACGAGGCCGACTTCCGGGTGCTGAACCGGCGGCACGAGCGGACCAACGGCGACGCCCTCCTGGAGATGGCCCGGTACGTCGTCGGATCGCGGCTGGTCGCCAACACGGCCGTCGCGGCGATCGTGCTGTGGGGCGCCCACCGGGTCGCGGGCGGCTCGCTGGAGCTGGGTGTGCTGGCGGCGGCGGTGCTGTACCTGCGGCGGCTGTACGACCCGATCGACCGGCTCGGCATGTTCCTCAACTCCTACCAGTCGGCGGCGGCCTCGCTGGAGAAGATCGCGGGCCTGCTGGCCCAGACGCCGTCCGTGCCCGAGCCGTCGGCCCCCAGGGAGCTGCCGGCCCGTCGGGGCGGGCTGCCGGGCCGCGAGGTCGTGTTCGACGGGGTCGGTTTCGGCTACCGCACCGGCGGCGAGGTGCTGCCCCGCTTCGACCTCACCCTGCCGGCGGGGCAGACCGTGGCGGTGGTCGGCTCCACGGGCGCCGGGAAGTCCACGCTGGCCAAGCTCCTCGCCCGCTTCTACGACCCGACCGCGGGCCGGGTCCTCCTCGACGGCGTCGACCTGCGCGACCTGGCGATGCCGGAGCTGCGGGGCGGGGTGGTCATGGTGACGCAGGAGGCCTTCCTGTTCTCCGGCACGGTCGCCGAGAACATCGCCATCGGACGGCCCGACGCGAGCCGGGAGGAGATCGAGCGGGCGGCGAAGGCGATCGGCGCGCACGAGTTCATCAGCGCCCTGCCCGACGGCTACGACACGGACGTCCGCAAGCGGGGCGGCCGCATCTCCGCCGGTCAGCGCCAGCTCGTCGCGTTCGCACGGGCGTTGCTCGCCGATCCGGCGGTGCTGATCCTCGACGAGGCGACCAGCTCCCTCGACATCCCCGGCGAGCGGGCCGTACAGGCGGCGATGGCGACGGTCCTGAAGGGCCGTACTGCGGTGGTGATCGCGCACCGGCTGTCGACCGTGGAGATCGCCGACCGGGTCCTGGTCATGGAGCACGGGCGGATCGTCGAGGACGGCACACCGGCCGAGCTGATCGCGGGCACCGGCCGGTTCGCGGACCTGCACCGGGCCTGGCGGGACAGCCTGGCCTGACCCACGACCACCAGCCGAAGGGCGGGGGCGGATGATCGACGCCTACGAGGATCCGGGCACACCCGACTGTCGTGGCGGCTGGTGGTACCTGTGGTGGCTGGTGCGCCGCCAGCCCGGGCGGGCGGCGGCCGGCGCGACGCTGGCCAGCGTCTGGATGGTGCTGATGGCGGTGGCGCCCTACCTGCTGTCCAAGGCGGTCGACGAGGGGCTGGAGCCCGGTGACACGGCCGCGCTGGCGGGCTGGACGGCCGCCCTGTTCCTGGTGGGGGCGTTCAACGCCTGGGTGAGCGTCATGCGGCACCGCACCATGACCCGGCTGCGCATGGACGCCAACTTCCGCACGGTGAAGGCCGTCGTCGGGCACACGGTCCGGCTGGGCGCCGCGCTGCAGCGCCGGATCGGGGCCGGGGAGGTCGTGACCATCGGGGTGGGCGACGTGCACACCATCAGCAACTCCCTGACGGTGATCGGGCCGGGCGTCGGCTCGATCGTGGTGTACGTCGTCGTCGCGGGGCTGCTGCTGTCGACCTCCCCCCTGCTCGCGGCGGTCGTGCTGCTCGGGATGCCGGTGGTGGCCGTGCTCGTGGGGCCGTTGATGGCACGGCTGCAGGGCGCCGAAGGCGAGTACCGGGAGCTGCAGGGGGTGCTCACCGCCCGGATCGGCGACCTCGCCGGCGGGCTGCGCGTGCTCAACGGCCTGGGCGGGAAGGGCCTGTTCGCGGATGCCTTCCGGCGGGACTCCCAGCGGCTGCGCGCCCAGGGCTATCGGGTCGGCTCGGTCACCAGCTGGATGCAGGCGCTCGGCGTGGGCCTGCCGACGGTGTTCCTCGCCGTCGTCACCTGGCTGGCTGCCCGGCTCGCCGCCCGAGGGGACCTGACGGTGGGAGAGTTGGTGTCGGTGTACGGCTATGTCGCCGTGCTGGTGGGCCCGGTGGCGTTCCTGGTCGACATGGGCTACCAGCTCAGCCGCGGAGTGGTGGCCGCCCGGCGGGTGGTCCGGCTGCTGCGGCTGGAGCCCGACCCGGACACCGGCGCCGCCGAGGCGCCCGCCGGGCCGGCGGTGCTGTACGACCCCGCGTCGGGCGTGCGGGTGGTCCCGGGCCGGCTGACCGCGCTGGTCGGTGCCCGTCCCGCCGACACGGCCGCGATCGTCGACCGGCTGGGCCGGTACGCGCCCTCCGACGTCACCTGGGGCTCCGTACGGCTCGACGAGGTCCCTCTGGCGCGGGTCAGGGCGCGGATCCTGGTCGCCGACCACGAGGCCGACCTCTTCGCCGGCAGCCTGCGCGAGGTGGTGGCCGGCCGGCGGGAACCCTCCGACGCGGCCGTGGGACGGGCGGTGCGGGCGGCTGCCGCCGAGGACGTCGTACAGGGCCTGCCGGAGGGGCTCGACTCACCCGTGGCGGCGCAGGGCCGCAGCCTCTCCGGTGGCCAGCGGCAGCGGGTACGGCTGGTGCGGGCGCTGCTCGCCGACCCCGAGGTGCTGCTCGCCGTCGAGCCGACCTCGGCGCTCGACGCGCACACCGAGGCGACGGTCGCCGGACGGCTGCGGGCGGCCCGGGCCGACCGTACGACCGTCGTGACCAGTACGTCGCCGCTCGTGCTCGACCACGCCGACACCGTGCTGTACCTGGTGGACGGGAAGGTCGCGGCGAGCGGTCCGCACCGGGTGCTGCGGGAGACGGAGGCGGGGTACCGGGCGCTGGTGGCGCGGGACGCCGAAGGGGCGGAGGAGACCGAGGAGGCGCAGGAGACCAAGGGGGCGGAGACCGAGGATCCGGACAGCCTCGGGCACCCCCTGCACACCGGGGACTCCCGGCACGGGGAAGACGATCCCAGCGATGCCGAGGAGGCCGTGCGGTGACGTCGGTGACATCGGGGACGCCGGGGCCTGCGCGGCCTTCGGCGACGGGGAGTTCGACGACGTCGGCGGCCGATGCCCCGGGCCGGCTGCCGGTCGCCTCCCCCGCCGACGTGCGCCGGGCGGCCGCCCGGCTGGTGCGGGCGGACGGGCGGGCCTTCACCGTCGTTCTGGTCGTGAACGCGCTGGCCGCCGTGGCCGGCCTGGCCGGACCCTGGCTGCTGGGGCGGATCATCGACGAGGTGCGCGCCGGGGGCGGGACCGGGGCCGTGGACCGGCTGGCACTGGGCATCGTGGTGTGCGCGCTGGCGCAGTTGCTGCTGGCGCGCTGGGCCCGCTCCGCGGGGCACCGCTTCGGTGAGCGCACGCTGGCGCGGGTCCGGGAGCAGTTCGTGGACCGGACGCTGGCGCTGCCCGCGTCGGTCGTGGAGCGGGCGGGCACCGGTGACCTGACCACGCGCGGCACCGCCGACGTGGCCGCCGTGGGCACGACCCTGCGGGACACCGGCCCCGAGCTGCTGGTCTGCACCGCGCAGGCGCTGTTCGTGCTGGGCGCGGTGTTCGCGATCGACCCCCTGCTGGGCGCGGTCGGGGTGCTCGGCCTGACGCCGATCTGGTGCGCGCTGCGCTGGTATCTGCGGCGGGCGCGCGCCGGGTACCTCGCCGAGGGGGCGGCCACCTCCGAAGTCGCCGAGATCGTCGCGACGACGGCGTCCGGGGCGCGGACGGTGGAGGCCTTCCGGCTCCAGGAGTCCCGGATCGCCGCGAGCCGGGACGCGCTGGAGGTGTCGCGGCGCACCCGCTTCCACACCCTCTACCTGCGGTCCGTGTTCTTCCCGATGATCGAGGTGTCGTACTCGCTGCCCGTCGCGGGGGTCCTGTTGCTGGGCGGTGTGCTGCACGCGCGGGGCGCGACGAGCCTGGGCGCCGTGGTGGCGGCCGCGCTGTACCTGCGGCAGTTCACCGATCCGCTGGACCAGATCCTGATGCGGGTGGAGCAACTGCAGAGCAGCGGCGCCTCGTTCGCGCGGGTGGAGGGGCTGGCGCGGGCGCCGCGGTCGGTGCCGGAGGGCGGTGGCCCGGTCCCGGCGGACGACCGGATCGACGTGACGGGCGCGCGGTACGCCTACGAGCGCGGCGGCGAGGTGCTGCGCGGGGTCGACCTGACGGTGCGGCCCGGGGAGCGGCTCGCGGTCGTGGGCCCGTCCGGCGCGGGCAAGACCACGCTGAGCAGGCTGCTGGCGGGTGTGGACGCGCCGACCGCGGGCTCGGTGACGGTGGGCGGGGTGCCGGTGGCCGGCCTGGAGCCGGAGGCGCTGCGCCGGCAGGTCGTCCTGGTCACCCAGGAACACCACGTCTTCCTGGGAACGATCCGCGACAACCTGCTGATCGCCGAGCCGTCCGCGCGGGACGAGCGGTTGTGGGCGGCGCTGGCGGCGGTCGGCGCGGCGGACTGGGTACGGGAGCTGCCCGGCGGCCTCGACGCCGAAACGGGTGGCGACCGGGGCCGTACGGACGGCTCGCAGGCCCAGCAACTCGCCCTCGCCCGGGTGGTGCTGGCCGACCCGCACACCCTGATCCTGGACGAGGCGACGGCCCTGCTGGACCCCGCGACCGCACGGCACACCGAGCGCGCGCTGGCCGCCGTGCTCGAGGGCCGCACGGTCATCGCCATCGCCCACCGGCTGCACACGGCGCACGACGCGGACCGGGTGGCCGTGATGGAGGACGGCCGCATCACGGAACTGGGCACGCACGAGGAGCTGGTACGGGCGGGCGGCGCGTACGCGGCGCTGTGGGCGACGTGGCACGGGGAGCCGAGCGGGACGGCGTAGCCGTACGCCCGGCCCGCGCACACGGCCCGGCCCGTACGCCGACCGACCCCGGAGCACATCTCCGGCCGGTACGCCCAACGGATCCGTTTATCGAACATGAACTCCCGGACAACGAACCGTTTCCGGCCAACTTTCTGACGCGCCCCTGACAGATAGCGCTGTCGGCTGCCACTCTTCCCACTGCTGCTTCACAGCAACCCCACAGAAGCACCCCGTTCTGCGTACCGCCTTGTTGTGCCCGGACGGCCGACCCGTCGTCCGGTCTCCCCTGGCCGCGTGACCCGCGGCCGCGCAGAAGGAGTCCGTGTTGAACAGCAGTTCTTCCAGACGCACCTCCCACACCCCTTACCGCAGAGCCGCGGCCGTCGCCCTCGTCGGCGTCTCCGCGCTCATCGCCGCCGCCGTGCAGTCCGGCGCCGCGACGGCCGCCCCGGAGAAGGCACCGCAGGCGGCCGGCCAGGCGATCCCGGGCTCGGAGTCGGTCAGGCTCTCCCCCGCCCAGCGCGCCGAGCTGATACGCGAGGCGAACGCCGACAAGGCGCAGACCGCCAAGGAGCTGGGCCTCGGCGCCCAGGAGGCGCTCGTCGTCCGGGACGTCGCCAAGGACGCCGACGGCACGGTCCACACCCGCTACGAGCGCACCTACGCGGGCCTGCCCGTCCTCGGCGGCGACCTGGTCGTCGAGAGCACTCCGGCCGGCGTGACGGAGTCCGTCGTCAAGGCCACCCGGGCCGCCATCAAGCCGGCCACCACCACGGCCGCGCTGCCCGCCGCCAAGGCCGAGGCGCAGGCCCTGGCCGCCGCGAAGGCGGAGGAGGCCAAGAGCCCTGACGTCAACCGCGCACCCCGCAAGGTGATCTGGGCGGCGAACGGCACGCCGACGGTGGCGTACGAGACGGTCGTGGGCGGGTTCCAGCACGACGGGACCCCGCAGGAACTGCACGTCGTCACCGACGCCACCACGGGCGCGAAGCTGTACGAGTGGGAGGCGATCGAGACCGGCACCGGCAACACGGTGTACAGCGGCACGGTCGACCTCACCACCACGCAGTCCGGGTCGACGTACAACCTCACGGACGGCGCGCGCGGCGGCCACAAGACGTACAACCTCAACCGCGGCACCTCCGGCACCGGCACGCTCTTCTCGGGCGCCGACGACGTCTGGGGCAACGGCAGCCCGTCCAACCTGGAGTCCGCCGCCGCCGACGCCCACTACGGCGCCGCGCTGACCTGGGACTACTACAAGAACGTGCACGGGCGCTCCGGCATCCGCGGCGACGGCGTCGGCGCGTACTCGCGCGTCCACTACGGCAACAACTACGTCAACGCGTTCTGGTCGGACAGCTGCTTCTGCATGACGTACGGCGACGGCTCCGGCAACGCCAACCCGCTGACGTCGATCGACGTGGCCGCCCACGAGATGACCCACGGGCTCACGTCGAACACGGCCAAGCTCGTCTACTCCGGCGAGTCGGGCGGCCTCAACGAGGCGACCTCCGACATCTTCGGCGCGACCGTCGAGTTCTACGCCAACAACCCCTCCGACGTCGGTGACTACCTCATCGGCGAGGAGATCAACATCAACGGCGACGGCACCCCGCTGCGCTACATGGACAAGCCGAGCAAGGACGGGGCGTCCAAGGACAGCTGGTACTCGGGCATCGGCTCGATCGACGTGCACTACTCGTCCGGCCCGGCCAACCACTTCTTCTACCTCCTGTCGGAGGGCAGCGGCACCAAGACCATCAACGGTGTCACCTACAACTCGCCCACCGCGGACGGCCTCCCGGTCACCGGCATCGGCCGCGCCAAGGCGGAGAAGATCTGGTTCCGCGCGCTGACCACGAAGTTCACCTCGACCACCAACTACGCGGGCGCCCGCACCGGCACCCTCGCGGCGGCCGGTGAGCTGTACGGCACGACGAGCCCCGAGTACGCGGCGGTGGCGCACGCCTGGGCGGGCGTCGCGGTCGGCTCGCGTCCCGGCGACGGCGGCGGCACGTCCTTCGAGAACACCGCCGACGTGTCGATCCCGGACAACGGCGCGGCGGTCAACTCGTCGATCACCGTCTCCGGCCGCACCGGCAACGCACCGTCCAACCTCCAGGTCGCCGTGAACATCGTCCACACCTACATCGGTGACCTCCGGGTGCAGCTGATCGCCCCCGACGGCACGGCGTACACGCTGAAGGCGTACGGCACCGGCGGGAGCGCGGACAACATCGACACCACGTACACGGTGAACGCCTCGTCCGAGGTCGCCAACGGCGTGTGGCAGCTGCGGGTCCAGGACAACGCGGCCATCGACACCGGCTACATCAACAGCTGGAAGCTGACCTTCCCGTAGGCCACCACCAGGAGGCCTCGACGGGGGAACGCCGAGGCCCACCCCCCACAGACAGGGCGCCGTCCCGGAGGTTCGACTCCCCGGGGCGGCGCCCTCATTTTGCGCACCCCTTACCCGCTCCCTGTTGGCCTTTTACCGAGGTCAAGTCCCCCACCACGGCGGGAGAGTTCACCGGCTGATCGATTTCCGGACAACATCACTTGGGGGTCATGACATGTACGCGACCTTGATGTCACTCTTCCTGTCACCCGCCGCACAACCTCACCGCAACCCCGGCCGGCCTCCCCACGCCGCCCGGGCTCCCCCACACCCAAGGAGCTTGTGTGACCCCCCTCTACGCGCGTCACAAGCGCACCACCCTGGCCGTCGCCACCGCGGTGGCGGCCGGAGCCCTCGTCACCACCGGCCTGACCGGCGGACCCGCCGCCGCCCAGACCCCCGCGGACTTTACGAGCGCCGAGCCGCTCGCCGTACCGACCGCGCTCGCCCCGGCCGCCCGCACCGCCCTGATCCAGGACCAGCAGGCCGACGCCCCCGCGACCGCGCGGGAGATAGGCCTGGGCGCCCAGGAGAAGCTGGTCGTCCGTGACGTCATCAAGGACGCCGACGGCACGGTCCACACCCGCTACGAGCGCACCTACGCCGGCCTGCCCGTCCTCGGCGGCGACCTGGTCGTCCACGAGTCGGCGACGGGCGCCCGGCAGGGCGTCACCAAGGCGACGAACGCCACCCTCGAGGTGGCCTCGCTGAGCCCGGCCGTGGCCGCGGCGAAGGCCGAGTCCCAGGCCCTCTCGCTCGCGAAGGCCGCGGGCTCCGACGACACCGAGGCCTCGCAGGCGCCCCGCAAGGTGATCTGGGCGGGCAACGGCAGCAAGCCGACGCTGGCCTACGAGACGGTCGTCGGCGGCCTCCAGGAGGACGGCACCCCCAACGAGCTGCACGTCGTCACCGACGCGGCCACCGGCAAGAAGCTGTACGAGTACCAGGGCATCGAGACCGGCACGGGCAGGAGCAACTACTCCGGGACCGTCACCCTCGGCACCTACCTCTCGGGCTCGACCTACCAGCTCTACGACCCGACCCGCGGCGGCCACAAGACGTACAACAAGGCGCGCAGCACCAGCAGTTCCGCGGGCACGCTGTTCACGGACGCCGACGACACCTGGGGCACCGGCACGGCCTCCAGCTCGTCCTCGGACCAGACGGCGGCGGTGGACGCGGCGTACGGCGCCCAGACGACCTGGGACTTCTACAAGAACACCTTCGGCCGCAACGGCATCAAGAACAACGGCGTGGCCGCGTACTCCCGCGTCCACTACGGCAACGCGTACGTCAACGCCTTCTGGTCGGACAGCTGCTTCTGCATGACGTACGGCGACGGCGCGGGCAACGTCAAGCCGCTGACGTCGCTGGACGTGGCCGGCCACGAGATGACCCACGGCGTCACCTCCAACACGGCGGGCCTGAACTACTCGGGCGAGTCCGGCGGCCTGAACGAGGCGACGTCCGACATCTTCGGCACGGCGGTCGAGTTCTACGCGGCGAACGCCTCCGACCCGGGCGACTACCTCATCGGCGAGAAGATCGACATCAACGGCGACGGCACCCCGCTGCGGTACATGGACAAGCCGAGCAAGGACGGCGCGTCGGCCGACTACTGGTCGTCGAGCCTGGCGAGCATGGACGTCCACTACTCCTCGGGCCCGGCGAACCACTTCTTCTTCCTGCTGAGCGAGGGCAGCGGCGCGAGGACCGTCAACGGCGTCGCGTACAACTCGCCCACCTACAACGGCTCGACGGTCACCGGCATCGGCCGCGCCAAGGCGGTCCAGATCTGGTACAAGGCCCTCACCGAGTACATGACGTCGACGACCACCTACAAGGGCGCCCGTACGGCCACCCTGAGCGCGGCGTCGGCCCTGTACGGCTCCACCAGCACCGAGTACAAGACGGTGGCGGCGGCCTGGGCGGCGGTCAACGTCAACTAGCGCACGACGAGTGACGGAGGGCGGCACCCGGGAAGAAGGCATTCCGGGTGCCGCCCTACTCTTGGGTCCCATGTCTGTTGGGGACTTCACGTACGAGGACGTCGGCGCGACGCGCGACCGGCCCGGCCACTGCCCGCCCGGCTTCCACGCCCTGCACGTACGGACGCGCCTGGGCGAGGGCGAGGGGGTCTTCCGCCGGGCCGCCGAGGCGGTCCTCACCTGGGAGATGCACCGCACGCTGGGCGTCGGCATCGACGCCGGCGCCGACCGCGCGGCTCCCGGCGTGGACGTCACGGTCACCCTGGCGGGCATGATCAAGGCGCCGTGCCGCGTCGTCTGGACGGTGGAGGAACGCCGACGGGCGGGCTGGGCGTACGGCACCCTGCCGGGCCACCCGGAGTGCGGCGAGGAGGCCTTCGTCGTGGACCGCACGGGCGACGGCACGGTCTGGCTGACGGTGTCGGCGTTCAGCCGCGCGGCGAAGTGGTACGCGAGGGCGGGCGGCCCGGCGACGCGGGGCTTGCAGCAGGCGTACGCGCGGAGGTGCGGGGTGGTGCTGCGGGGTCTGGCGGAGGGCTCGGACAAGGACTGACCACGGCCGCCGGGCCGCCGACCTCGAACCACAGCAGCTTCCCGGCCCCGCGCGTGAGCCGTTCGTCGTCACCCGCGATCGGCCAGCCGCCCCAGGAGTCGGCGTACGCCCGCACGAGGTGCAGCCCGCGCCCGACATCCGAGGATGAGCCCGACAGCACGAAACCTTGATGGCGCGTGACCTTGTCCAGGCCCGCGTCGGCAGTCATGACCGTGATGTGTGGCCCTCTCGACAACGTGCCGTTACTGATGATCTTCGCGTGATGTCGCTCTACGGTTGCCCTTCGTTGCGGGTCAGGGCACGCGCTTCAGCGACATCACACGGCGAAACTCAGTAGAGGGTCTCTTCCGTGGCCGGGGATGCCCTCGGGAGACAACGCATGCTCCTCGCCGCAGCCACCGTGGATGCCGCCCGGCCGGCCCCGGGCTACTAGGTGCCTCAGTGACAGTAGCTCCCGGACCATATCGAGTGCCCGGACACCCGGATCGGCAGTGCCGTTCCGGAGATCCGGCTCTCTGAGACCCCCATACGACGACGGCAACGATTGGCTCGAGGCGGGCGATCGATGGCGCCCGTCGGCCGGCTGAACGTCTCCCGTTGTGATGGACATGGCGTACTGGGTGGCCCGGAGGACCACGGTAGCCACTACGCACCACTTCTCAGCATGCCTGTCGCCGTCGCCACTTCGATGGACGAGGGGTTCGAAGTCGCCACTCCCTCCTACTGGGGGAGGTTCTTTCACATACTGCGGGGGGGGCCATATCGAGTCTGTGGACGCTCTTCGGAAGACATGGGCAGGTCTCGAAGGGCCACGGGTCCCGGATAGAAAGCACTACCGCCCGGGCCGGTGACCTCCTCGCCGACGAGCCACCGGTAGAGCCACTCGGCGAACGAGAAAGAGTACTCGAAGAACTCTCCCTCACCGCCCTCGACAAAGAGCGATCCCCTCCCCAGCGCTCCCCGGGGTGCGTAGAAGATTTCTTCCCCTCGATCAGTGCCGGCGATCGGAATCAGACCGTCCGAAGTACCGAAGACCAGCTCGGGGATGCCAAGTGAGAGTCGGGGATCTCCCTCGGGTTCCCCGTCATCCCACTCGATCTGCGACCAAGCCTTGGAGGTCCGGCGGATCCGTTCGCCTAGGTTCCAACGTTCGGTCGCCGGATGACTAAGGTAAAGGTGGCCGTTGATCTGGACGGGGGCGTAAGCATCGACGATCTCCTTGTAGTCCGCCGGAAGACTGACTCCCAACTCGCTCTCCAGCTTGCGCCACGCCTCGGGGTCCCGATATCGCCACGACGGCTCACCGAGCACGTCCCGTACGCGCTCCAGGTAGTCCTCTGTCACCTTTTCGGACACTCCTTACTACCCCGAGTGGTCCCGCCCGTAGGCGACTGGGTAATCACACAGTGCTTCATGTTGCCATCTTCGACCGTTCCGTAGGTGTACTCGATTTCGGTGGGAATGCCACTTCCGTTGTTACCGTAGTGCGGCACCACGGAGATCGCCAGGTGTTTGCCTGACTTGATGGCTTTCCTGATCTCCTTCTCAACGCCGAAGTTGAGGTACGGATGGTTGGTTTCCTTGTATTCTGCTACCAGGTTCCGCAGATCAATCCCGGAGCCACTCGCAGCGGCAGGGATCAGGTGACCGTTGGCGGCTTCGTACCCCTGCGATTCGATCTCTCTCATTCCCGGAGGTCGCGTGGAGTTGTTTGTATTTGTTCCCGGAGCGCTTCGCCCCTTGTTGTAGTCGCTGCCGTCGAGCAGACCGTACACGCCTGTTGCCCGGCACTCGTAGCGCTTCTCAAATGTGTCGTAGTAGCGCTCACGCGGCAGGTAGACGGCGTGACCAGTCGGGCTCACTCCCGGGCCATCATCACATTGTTCGTCCTGCCGATCTCGGCCGCCGTTCTTCCCACCAGGCTTGTCAACGGGCACAGGCAGCAATTCAAGAAGATCATCCGGCGCGTACGCCTCACTCGCAATATTCGCCAGGCGCACCAGAGTGCTTTCCTCGACCACCACAGCCGTATCCAACGACCGCTGCTGAATACGAGCCGTATCCACCCTCGGCTTGGGTACCGGCCGCTTGGGTGCCGGCTTCGGGTGCGGGCCCCTATTGGGGTTCTGCGGCGGTCGCGGGGTCTGGGGGCGCGTGACGCCGCGGGATGAGGGTGTGTTCGTCGGGCGGTAAGAAGGAGTGCCCCTTCCGTTCCCCGGCCTCCCGCTTGGACGGAAGGTCGTCGGACGGCTGTTGGTCGGACGGGCGTTAGTTGGACGCGTGGTGCGCACATTGGAGTTGAAGCGGTACTGCTCCTGCTGGACCCGGCGCCCCTGCGCGCGGGCCATTCCCCTGGTCGATACTCTGCTACCGCCACTGGCGCGCGACGACGAGCGTGGGCGCTGCCCCCTCAAGCTACGGAGAAGAGTTCCAGGGTGCATGGGCACCATGCTCACTGCCATCCCGCCCGAACTTTCGGGGTGCCACAGATGACCTGTGGGGTCCGTGCCGTTGAGTGGCCCGCCGTTGCCATATCCGTAGCGGTTGGCCTGTCCCGACGGTGTCGGGTCGAGCTGCCAGGTGTCCCGTGAGGCGAAGCTGCCCGTCCCCGGCTGGTACCACCGTGCCGCCATGTTGACGTCGCCACTGGTCGGGTCGGTCCACCCGGACTGGTAGCCGACCGCGGGCGTGCTACCGGCCGTGGCCGTTTCCTTGCCGAAGGGGTCGTACGACGTCGAGCCGCTGATCTGTGTGCCGTCGGTCGTCAGGCCGGCGACCAGGTCGGTGTGCCGGTCGGTCAGGGCCCACTGCTGGGTCGCGCCGGTGGAGAGCGAAAGGAGGGTGCCCTCAGGGGTGCGGTTGTAGTCGGTCGTGCCGTCGTTGGCGAGGTTGTTGGAGCCTCCGTCGTAGGTGAAGGTCGTCGAGCCGTGCGTCTGGACGCGGTCGAGGGAGTCGTAGGTGTAGGTCGTTCCGCCATCGGTAATCTTGCGCTCGAAGGCGTCGAAGGTCAGCGTGCGCGGGGTGCCGCTGCCGGTGTCGACCGAGGCCAAGGTGCCGCGCGCCGTGTAGGTGTACGTCGTCGCGCCGTCCGTCAGTTGACGGTTGCGGGCGTCGAAGGTCGCCGTCGTCGAGCCTGCCTGGGTGCGGTTGCCCGACGCGTCCCATGCGTACGGGGTCGTTGTCGTACCGTCCTTCGTCCACGACGTCATGCGGTTCGCGTGGTCGTAGCCGTAGGTGTTGGTGCCGGCGCCTGCCGTACCTGCCGTCGTCTTCGATGTCAGGTTGTCGTCCAGGTCGTAGCCGTACGTCGTCGAGGCAACGTTCGTCGCTCCATCCGCCGAGGCCACCGTGTCCGTGTTCAGGCGGCCGAGGTTGTCGTAGCCGTACGTGCGCTTCGCTGTGACCGTGTAGGTCTCGGCGCCCGCAGGCCTCGTGGCGTACTGCTCCACACTGGGGCGGCCTGCCGCGTCGAAGTCGTACAGCACGTTCTTGCCGGTGATCGAGTCCCACACGCTGTCGATGCGTCCGGCACCGTCGTAGGTGTAGTCGGTGGTGCCCGCGTCAGTGACGCGCTGCGTCATGCTGCCGTCGGCGTTGTAGGCGTAGCGGGAGGTGCCGCCCGGGCCGTCGGCGGTCAGGAGCTGGCCGCGGTCGTTGTAGGTGTAGGTGTTGCGGGTCAGGCCGTCGGCCGTGCCGATCGCGGTGAGGCGGCCGGTCAGGTCGTACTCCAGGGTGCGGGTCGCCGTGGCGGCTTCCGCGCCCGTGCCCGTCTCTCTCGTGAGGCGGCCGAGGCCGTCGTAAGTGCGCTCGCGCTGCACGCCGCCCGGCAGGAGTTCCTTCACCGCCTGGCCCGCCTTGTCGTAGACCGTCGTCCAGGTGCGGTCGGCCGCGTTCGGGTGTGCGGGCGTCGACGGCTCGATGGTGGACTCGGGCAGGCCCCAACTGGTGAAGGTGTAGATGGTTTTGTGGCCCCGGCCGTCGCTCAGGCGGGTGAGGTTGCCCGCCATGTCGTATCCGAAGGACGTAGTGATCGACTCCGTGGCCGAGACCGGCTCGACCTGCGTCGTCATCCGGCCGAGCGCGTCGTACGCGTACGTCCTACGGGTCTTCGTCCGGGCGGAGATGGCCGCCGTACGGTTGCCCTCCACGTCGTACTCGGCTGCTGCCGTGCGCAGTGGCGTCGTGCCCGTGCCGTAGTCCGTCGTCGCGGTGACGTTGCCGAGGGCGTCATACGTGGTCGCCGTACGGCGGTTGGTGGCGTCCGTCGCCTCCGTCTGGCGGCCCAGGCCGTCGTAGTCGAACCTGGTCGTACCGGCCGGGTCCGTCACCGTCCGCAGCTCGCCCGCGGCGTTGTACGTGCTCGTCGTGGTGAGGCCGGACGGGGTCGTCGACGCGGTCTGGTTGCTCGCGTCGTCCCAGGTGTAGCGGCTGACCAGGTTGGCCAGGCTGGGGCGGCGCTCGATCGTCGTCGCCGTCAGCTGCCTGCCCAGTTCGTCGTACGTTGCCTCGGTGCGCGCGCCCATCGGGTCGGTGACCGACAACTGCAGGCCGGTGGGCGTCCAGGTGTAGCGGGTGATTCCGCCGCCGTCCGCGCTCGTCGGGTTGAGCAGGTCGGAGTCCGTTTCGGCTGCCAGGGCCGCGGCGGCGTCGGCCGCCGGGTCCGTCTGGGCGATCAGTTGGCCAAACTGGTCGTAGGCGTAACGGGTCACCCGGCCCAGCGGGTCCGTCTCCGTCTGCGGCTGGCCGAGCGCGGTGTAGGTGGTGCGAGTGGTCGCCGTCAGCGGAGTGGTGGAGCCTGGCGGGGTGTAGTCGGGCAGGGTCACGGCGGTGGCGCGGCCGAGACGGTCGGTGTCGGTGTGGGTCACCTTGCCGCGCGCGTCCTTGCTGTCGGTGGCCTCGCCGAAGGCGTTGTAGCCCGTGAGCGTGGTCGGCCTGACCGTGGTCAGGACTCCGGCGTGACGGAGGTTTTGGGACCAGCTGTAGCGCTAACGAACTTCAACCAACAATGCCGTCAGCCCGCCCCGTATACCTCCGCCGGCCCGCCCAGCCCACGATCTTCGGGCCGCCGGCGGTGAGGCCGCACGCCGCGGCCGTGCCGAGGGCAAGCCCCCGTCACGGCCGCGAGCGCGTCGGGCAGGGGCGTACAACACGGCCACAACGGCCACTGCCACGTCGGCCGACGGTGAGGCCCAGTCGTGAGGAGGAGCAGCGTCCGGGCCGCCTGCCCACACGCCGCTCCTGCTCACGGCCTCGACACCCCTGCTCGGCCTCCGTGTCAACGCCCCCTCCCGCTCACCGCATCAAAACCCCCGCCCCCTCCCCCAGCTCCTCCGAGGGCCCCGCCACCAACCCCAGTTCCGCGGCCGAGGCGAGCAGGGGGTGGGTCGGGAGGATGCGGACCGTGTAGCCGTAGGGGCCCGTGCGGTCGAGGGAGAGGGGGCCCTCGTAGACCCAGCGGCCCTCCAGGTCGGGGCCGCCGACCGGTTTCAGGGGGACCGTCGTCGCGTCCGTGATGCGGTCCTCCGTGTCGACGCGGCCGGAGACGGCCTGGACCTCGACGTCGTCGGGGGTCAGGTCGCCCAGGGTGAGCCGCACGCGCAGGGCGAGGGTCGTGCCCAGTTCGGCGGTCGCCGTGGCGGCCGAGGTTTCCACGTGGTCGACCGTGACCGCGTGCCAGGCGCCGCGCACCTTCGCCTTCCACGCCGCCAGATCGCGCGCCGCGTCCGGGTGCAGGGCGCGGTGGGCCCGGGCGGCGGGGGCGTAGAGCCGTTCGACGTACTCGCGGACCATGCGGCCGGCCAGCACCTTCGGGCCGAGGAGGGTGAGGGTCTGGCGGACCATCTCGATCCAGCGGTCCGGGAGGCCGTGCCGGCCCCGCTCGTAGAAGCGGGGGGTGACCCGCTGTTCCAGCAGGTCGTACAGCGCCGCCGCCTCGATGGCGTCGCGGCGGTCCGGGTCCGTGGCCGCGCCGTCCGCCGTCGGGATCGCCCAGCCGAAGTCGGGCTGGAACCACTCGTCCCACCAGCCGTCCAGGACGGAGAGGTTGAGGCAGCCGTTGAGCGCCGCCTTCATGCCGGACGTGCCGCACGCCTCCAGCGGCCTGAGCGGATTGTTCAGCCAGATGTCGCAGCCGGGGTACAACTTCTGGGCCATCGCCATGCCGTAGTCCGGCAGGAACACGATGCGGTGGCGGACCCTCGGGTCGTCGGCGAAGCGGACCAGTTCCTGGACCAGGCGTTTCCCGCCGTCGTCCGCCGGGTGCGCCTTGCCGGCGACCACGATCTGGAGGGGCCGTTCCGGGTGCAGGAGCAGGTCCATCAGGCGGTCGCGGTCCTGGAGCATCAGCGTCAGGCGCTTGTACGACGGGACGCGGCGCGCGAAGCCGATCGTGAGGACGTCGGGGTCCAGGACGCCGTCGATCCAGCCGAGCTCCGCCGTGCCCGCGCCGCGTTGGCGCCAGGAGGCCCGCAGGCGGTCCCGTACCTCCAGGACCAGTTGCTCGCGCAGGTTCCGGCGGAGGTCCCAGATGTCCTGGTCGGGGATGTCGGCGACGGAGTCCCAGCGGTCGGAGCCCCCGACGCTCAGCGCGTCCTCGGTGCGCTGGGCGCCGACCTGGCGGGCGCCCAGGCGCAGCACCTCGGGGGCGACCCAGGTCGGGGCGTGCACCCCGTTGGTCACGGAGGTGATCGGTACCTCGTCGGCGTCGAAGCCGGGCCACAGGCCGGCGAACATCTCCCGGCTGACCTGGCCGTGGAGCAGGGACACGCCGTTGGCGCGCTGCGCCAGGCGCAGGCCCATCACGGCCATGTTGAAGAGGTTCGGTTCGCCGCCGGGGTAGGTCTCCATGCCCAGGTTGAGGATGCGGCCGACGTCCATGCGCGGGAGTTCGGCGTCGTGGCCGAAGTGGCGGGCGACCAGCTCGCGGTCGAAGCGGTCGATGCCGGCCGGGACGGGGGTGTGCGTGGTGAAGACCGTACCGGCGCGGACCGCCTCCAGGCCGGAGTCGAAGTCCAGGCCTTCGTCGCAGAGTTCGGCGATGCGCTCCAGGCCGAGGAAGCCGGCGTGGCCCTCGTTGGTGTGGAAGACCTCGGGCGGGGCGTGGCCGGTGAGGCGGCAGTACGTCCGTACCGCCCTGACCCCTCCTATCCCGAGGAGCATCTCCTGGAGCAGCCGGTGCTCGCTGCCGCCGCCGTAGAGCCGGTCGGTCACCCCGCGTTCGCCGAGGTCGTTCTCCTCGACGTCCGAGTCGAGCAGCAGCAACGGCACCCGGCCGACCTGGGCCAGCCAGACGCGGGCGCGCAGCCGGCGGCCGCCGGGGAGGGCGAGGGAGACCTGGGCGGGGGTGCCGTCGTCCTCCTTCAGGAGGGTCAGCGGCAGCTCATTGGGGTCCAGGACGGGGTAGTGCTCCTGCTGCCAGCCGTCCCGGGAGAGGGTCTGGCGGAAGTAGCCGTGCCGGTACAGCAGGCCCACCCCGATCAGCGGGACGCCCAGGTCGCTGGCCGCCTTGAGGTGGTCGCCGGCCAGGATGCCGAGGCCGCCGGAGTACTGGGGCAGGGCGGCCGTGATGCCGAACTCGGGTGAGAAGTAGGCGACGGCGGCAGGGAGTTCGGCGGATCCCTCGTGCTTCTGGTACCAGCGGTCACCGGTCACGTAGTCGTGCAGGTCGTCGGCGGCCGCGGACAGCCGGCGCAGGAAGCGGCGGTCCTCGGCGAGCTCGGCGAGCCGTGCCGGGCGCACGCTGCCGAGGAGCCTGATCGGGTCGCCGGCCGACACGGCCCAGCGTTCCGGATCGACGGACTGGAACAGGTCACGGGTTTCCGCGTGCCAGGACCAGCGCAGGTTGCGGGCCAGGTCACTGAGCGGCCGGAGGGGTTCGGGGAGAAGGGGTCGGACGGTGAATCGACGAATCGCCTTCACATTCCACCTCGGCGTGCGTAAGGAAGAGGCGCACGGCAGTGTGCGTCCACGTCGTTGACGACGGTACCCGCGTTGCGGTGGCCGTCGCTGAGGGCTTGCCGCCCCCGGCCCCTCGCACCGGCGCCGGACGGGCCCCGTCCTCGACCGCGGGACGGACCGGGCCGGACGGGCGCGCGCTCGCCGCGCGCCCCCCGACAACCCGCCCCCTTATGGCCGATTCCACCCCCACAGGCCACCTTGTGGCGCTTCGCCCCGCACGAGAGGCTGCCCAGTGCGTACGGCGCGCGCGCCGTACGCCGAGTCGAGGAGGGGAACTCGAACCATGGCACGGACGCGAACACGCCGTCTGCGCCGGGCGGGGGGCCTGGCCGCGGTCGCCACGACCGTGGTCCTTTCGGCCGTCACCCTGCCCGCGCACGCCGCACCGGAGGGGAGGATCGGCGGTGCCGGCGCACCCGGCTCCGTCGGTGGAAGCTACCTCGTGACGCTCGAGGCGGGGGTGAGAGCGCCGTCGGCGGCCGGTCGCGGGATCACCGCGCGGTACGGAGTGAGAATCAGCCAGACCTACGACACGGTCCTCAACGGTTTCGCCGTCCAGGCGAGCGAGAGACAGGCCAGGCGCCTGGCGGCCGACCCGCGGGTCGCGTCGGTCGTCCAGGACACCCGGGTGACACTCGACACGGCTGTTGACGCGACGCGGGGCGGCGTGCGGTCCCGAACGACCCAGAAGAGCCCGCCGTCCTGGGGACTGGACCGCGTCGACCAGCCGTCCCTTCCGCTGAACGGCGTCTACACCGCACCGAGGTCCGCGGGGGCCGGGGTGACGGTGTACGTCATCGACACCGGGATCCGGATCACGCACCGGGACTTCGGCGGCCGGGCCTCCTACGGCTGGGACTTCGTCGGGGGTGACCGCGTCGCCTCCGACGGCAACGGCCACGGCACCCACGTCGCCGGCACCGTCGCGGGCGCGAGCGCCGGTGTCGCGAAGAAGGCGAGGGTGGTGGCCGTGCGCGTGCTGGACAACGCCGGCGCGAGCACCACCGCGCGGGTCATCGCGGGCATCGACTGGGTCACCCGCAACGCGCGCAGGCCCGCGGTCGCCAACCTCAGCCTGGGCGGGCCGTACAACGCCCAACTGGACGCCGCCGTGAAGGCCTCGATCCGCTCCGGCGTCACCTACACCGTCGCCGCGGGCAACGCGGGGCGGCCGGCCGCCCTCCTCTCCCCCGCCGGCGTGCGGGAGGCCGTCACCGTCGGTGCGACCGACCGAAGGGACGCCCGGGCGGCCTCCTCCAACTACGGTTCCGCGCTCGACCTGTTCGCCCCGGGGGTCTCGATCACCTCCGCGTCGCACAAGAACGACACCGGACAGGCGACCTATTCGGGTACGTCGATGGCGGCGCCGCACGCGGCGGGAGCGGCCGCGCTGTATCTGGCCGGCCGGCCGGGGGCCACGCCCGCCCAGGTCGAACGGGCGCTGGTCGCGGGGGCGTCGGGCGGCAAGGTGTCCGGCCGGGGGGCCGGTTCGCCGGACGAACTCCTGCGGATCCCGCGGTCCTAGGGGCGAGATCCCGTCACCGGCCCCGTTCCCCTTGAACGGGGCCGGACTTGTACAGAGAGATACGCGTGAGTAGTTAACAAAGTGCCGGATTGCTCACCCGAATAGGGTGGGAAGGCTCCTTCGGTACAAGACCCCGTACGACCCGAGCACACCCCCAGCACCTCCGGACACACGTACGAGTCCGGCGTTCCGGGATCCGAGCACGCCCCCGGCCCGGCCGGACGCCAGCACGACCCCGGCCGGACCGGACACGAGCACGACCCCGGCCCGACCGGGCACAACCGGCACCCCCCACCGCAGGACCCACCTCCCCACATCCATCCGCCCACCCTCGTTGATGCGGACAGGAGCGGTCATGCCCGCCACGCACCACTCGTCAGCACCCCCGACACCCCGCACGTCCCGTGCCAAAGCACCCACAGCACCCACAGCGTCCTCCGCGCGCCCCGCCGACGCCGGACCGCCGGCCCCGGAGCGATCCTCCGCGGGTGACGCGCCCGCCGTGGGGCGCATACCGGTCCTCGACGTCCGCCCGGTCGTCCAGCACGGGCGCCGGCCGGCCAAGGCCGTCACCGGTGAGACCTTCCGGATCTCCGCCACGGTGTTCCGCGAGGGGCACGACGCCGTCGCCGCCAACGTCGTCCTGCGCGGCCCCGACGGCCGCACGGGCCCGTGGACGCCGATGCGCGAACTCGCCCCCGGCACCGACCGATGGGGCGCCGAGGTCACACCGGACGCGCCGGGCCACTGGACGTACACCGTGGAGGCCTGGGGGGACCCGGTCACCACCTGGCGCCACCACGCCCGCATCAAGATCCCGGCGGGGATCGACACGGAGCTGGTCCTGGAGGAGGGCGCCCGTCTCCACGAGCGGGCCGCCGACGGGGCGCCCGGGGACGCGGCCGAGGTCCTGCTCGCCGCCGCCGACGCCCTGCGCGACGAGAGCCGCCCGGCCGCCTCACGTCTCGCGGCCGCGCTGACCCCGGAGGTGGACGAGGTCCTCTCCCGCCACCCGCTGCGGGAACTGGTCACCGCGTCCGACACCCTGCCCCTGCTGGTGGAACGGGAACGGGCCCTGTTCGGCTCCTGGTACGAGTTCTTCCCCCGTTCCGAGGGCACGGCCGAGCGTCCGCACGGCACCTTCCGCACGGCGGCCCGCCGGCTCCCCGCGATCGCCGCGATGGGCTTCGACGTCGTCTACCTGCCGCCGATCCACCCGATCGGAACGACCTTCCGCAAGGGCCGCAACAACACGCTCACCCCCGGCCCGGAGGACGTGGGCGTGCCGTGGGCGATCGGCTCGCCGGAGGGCGGCCATGACGCCGTGCACCCGGAGTTGGGCACGATCGAGGACTTCGCCTGGTTCGTGGAGCAGGCGCGGGAGCTGGGCCTGGAGATCGCGCTGGACTTCGCGCTGCAGTGCTCCCCGGACCACCCGTGGGTGCAGAAGCACCCGGAGTGGTTCCACCACCGCCCGGACGGGACCATCGCGTACGCGGAGAACCCGCCGAAGAAGTACCAGGACATCTACCCGATCGCCTTCGACGCGGACATGGACGGCCTGGTCGCCGAGACGGTGCGCGTGCTGCGGCACTGGATGGCGTACGGGGTGCGGATCTTCCGGGTGGACAACCCGCACACCAAGCCGGTGGTCTTCTGGGAGCGGGTCATCGCGGACGTCAACCGCACCGATCCCGACGTGATCTTCCTCGCCGAGGCCTTCACCCGGCCCGCGATGATGCACACGCTCGCGCAGATCGGCTTCCAGCAGTCGTACACCTACTTCACCTGGCGCAACAGCAAGCAGGAACTGACGGAGTACCTCACCGAACTCTCCGGGGAGGCGGCCTCCTACATGCGGCCGAACTTCTTCGCCAACACGCCCGACATCCTGCACGCCTACCTCCAGCAAGGCGGCCGTCCCGCCTTCGAGGTGCGGGCGGTGCTGGCGGCGACCCTCTCGCCGACCTGGGGCGTCTACAGCGGCTACGAGCTGTGCGAGAACACGCCGTTGCGCGAGGGGAGCGAGGAGTACCTCGACTCGGAGAAGTACCAGCTCAAGCCGCGTGACTGGGAGGCGGCCGAGCGCGAGGGGCGCACCATCGCCCCGCTGATCACGCGCCTCAACGAGATCCGGCGGGCGAACCCGGCCCTGCGCCAACTGCGCGATCTGCACTTCCACCACGCCGACCAGGAAGCGGTGATCGTCTACTCGAAGCGGAGCGGCTCGAACACGGTTCTGGTGGTCGTCAACCTCGACCCCCACCACACCCAGGAGGCAACGGTCTCGTTGGACATGCCGCAACTCGGCCTGGACTGGCACGAGTCGGTGCCGGTGCGCGATCAGCTCACCGGCGAGACCTATTACTGGGGCAGGGCCAACTACGTGCGTCTCGAACCGGGCACCCGGCCCGCGCACGTCCTCACCGTCCTGCGACCGTCCAACCCGCAGATCGGAGGGTCACCCACACGATGATCGTCAACGAGCCCGTTCCGGACACCTTCGAGGACACGCCCGCGAAAGACCGCGACCCGGATTGGTTCAAGCGCGCGGTCTTCTACGAAGTCCTCGTCCGTTCCTTCCAGGACAGCAACGGCGACGGCGTCGGCGACCTGAAGGGCCTCACCGCCAAACTCGACTACCTGCAGTGGCTCGGCGTCGACTGCCTCTGGCTCCCGCCCTTCTTCAAGTCCCCGCTCAGGGACGGCGGATACGACGTGTCGGACTACACCGCCGTCCTGCCCGAGTTCGGCGACCTGGCCGACTTCGTCGAGTTCGTCGACTCCGCCCACCAGCGCGGCATGCGCGTCATCATCGACTTCGTCATGAACCACACCAGCGACCAGCACCCGTGGTTCCAGGAGTCCAGGAACAACCCCGACGGACCCTACGGCGACTACTACATGTGGGCCGACGACGACAAGCAGTACGCCGACGCCCGCATCATCTTCGTCGACACCGAGGTCTCCAACTGGACCTTCGACCCGGTCCGCAAGCAGTACTTCTTCCACCGCTTCTTCTCCCACCAGCCGGACCTCAACTACGAGAACCGGGCGGTCCAGGAGGAGATGATCTCCGCGCTGCGGTTCTGGCTGGACCTGGGCATCGACGGTTTCCGCCTCGACGCCGTGCCCTACCTGTACGCCGAGGAGGGCACCAACTGCGAGAACCTCCCGGCGACGCACGAGTTCCTCAAGCGGGTCCGCAAGGAGATCGACACCCACTACCCGGACACGGTCATCCTGGCGGAGGCCAACCAGTGGCCCGAGGACGTCGTCGACTACTTCGGCGACTTCGCCTCCGGCGGCGACGAATGCCACATGGCCTTCCATTTCCCGGTCATGCCGCGCATCTTCATGGCGGTGCGCCGGGAGTCCCGCTACCCCGTCTCGGAAATCCTCGCCAAGACCCCGGCCATTCCGTCGGGTTGTCAGTGGGGGATCTTCCTGCGGAACCACGACGAGCTGAC